>JBBDNB010000027.1 GCA_040877935.1 Chitinophagales bacterium | reverse complement strand
AGGGGTTCCACCTGATGGCGTTACCGTGGCTTCGCCATCGCATGCGCCATTGCAACTGGTCATTGTTGTATCCGATATTGTTGCAATTAAAGTATCCGGCTCAGTAATCTCCACAGCAATTACAGCACTTATATTGTTGTCATCTGTTACAGTTACCTGGTAAAAACCAGCGCAAAGCCCTGTGGCTATAGAGTCCGTTTGATTGGCAGGATCATCCCACTGAAAAGTATAGGGTTCCACACCACCGTCAGGTGTTACGGTTGCCGAACCGGTGCATTCCCCACCACAGACAATATGCGTGGTGTCGGTAATACTGGCATCAAGGGCAGGGGGTTCGGTGATTTCCACCGTTACTACAGTATCGCAATCATTCTGATCAGTTACGGTTACATTGTAAATCCCGGCACACAAACCTGTATTAATAGAATCATTGGGGCTGTTTCCATTGCCACTTCCCCAGTCAAAAGTGTAACCCGGTGTACCCCCTGTTGGAGTAACTATAGCCTCTCCATCACAAAGTCCATTGGAGCTGACATGTACGGTATCGGTAATGCTTGCGCCCAAAAGAGCCGGTTCAGTAATGTTAACACTTACCGTAGTATCACAGCTATTGGCATCGCTTACTGTTACATCGTATGTTCCGGCACAAAGTCCTGTTGCTATCGAATCCGTCTGTCCATCGCTCCAGGCAAAAGTATATGGAGGTGTTCCTCCTGTTGGCGTTACCGTAGCCTCTCCCGTGCAATCGCCATTACAGGCCACGTGCACCGTATCGCTTATTACTGCTGTTAAAACAGGAGCTTCGGTGATTGTAACATTGATTATAGTGTCACAGCTATTGGCATCGCTTACCGTTACATCATAAGCACCGGCACAAAGCCCTGTTGCTATAGAATCTGTTTGTCCATCGCTCCAGGCGAAAGTATATGGAGGTGTTCCTCCTGTTGGCGTTACCGTAGCTTCACCATCGCATTCTCCATTGCAACTTACATGCACCGTATCGCTTATTGTTGCCGTAAGAACAGGTGGTTCTGTAATGGTAACGCTCACTGTAACCTCACAAGCATTGCTGTCAGTAACTGTTACAGGATGGGTACCAGGAGGCAGCCCTGTATTGATCGAATCATTTTGATTGTTTCCAACTGCGCCCCAGTCAAAAGTATAGGGCACTGTGCCACCTGTTGGAGTAACCGTTGCTGTTCCATCATCAGCACCATTACAGGTGATGTGGCTGGAATCCGTGATTGATGCTGTAAGAGCTGTAGGTTCTATAATAGTATCGCAGGCTGAGATTTGACAGCCATTGTCATCAGTAACCGTTACACAATAAGTACCTGGGGATAAATTGAAAATGGAATCTGTAATTGCAGCATTATTCCAGTTGTACTGATAAGGCGTGGTGCCGCCTGTAACATCCACCCAAACAGACCCGTTGTTTTCACCATTACAGGTAATGTCCCGGGCAAAAATTTCTATGCTCAATGAATCAGGGTTTGTAATAGTAACAACACTACTCGTATCGGTACAGCCGCTTGTGTCCCTTACTATGATTGTATAATCCCCGGCTGAAAGATTTGAAAAGAAAGTATCCACTTGATAAGTTGCTCCACTGTCGATGGAAAACTCCAGGTCACCGGAGCCACCGGAAGCTGTGGCACTGATCTGCGCATCATTGGCATTGTGGCAGGAGATATTGCTGTCGAGCACTGCGGCAATCGTTAATTCAGGTGGATTGGTAATTTCAATAGTGCCGGAAACTGTTGCAGTACACTCATTGGCATCTCTCACTGTGGCAATATAACTTCCAGAAGAAATCCCTGTAAAAACAGAATCAAGTTGGAAAGTAGCCCCACTGTCAATGGAATATTCCAAAGTGCCCGTTCCACCTGATGCAGAAATGCTGATTTGCGCATCATCGGCATCAAAACAGGAAATAGCATTGTCCAGTGTAGCTGTTGCAGTGAGGGTATCGGGTTCAATTAAAGTAACGGTATCTGTTTTGGCACAACCAATATCATCATTTACCCTGACCCAGTAGGTACCTGCACCTATATTTTCAAGCGTATCCCGATCGTCATTGGTATTGGCTTTGATCCTGAGATTGTTTGACCAGGTGTAGGTCAATGGCAAATTGCCCCCAATCACAACTGCTTCAAGGGCTGCATCGGTTTCACCTGTACAACTTACAGAATCCAATACACCCAGTGTCAGATCAATAGAGGAAGAAAAGACAGTAATATTTACAGTATCATATGCAATACAAGCATTTGCATCTGTAACCTGCACCACATATTCTCTATCTGCCGTTGGGAAGATAGTGGGGTTGGCCAGCGTGGTATCATTGATATTGATATTGGGCGACCAGGCGTATTCCACCCCACCGGTGGCAAACAATTCAGCCGCAGCACCTTCACATAGCGTGGTATCAGGGCCGGCAGTAGTTGTGGGCAATGGGTTTACGGTAATAAAATCCGTTTTGGTATCTGAAGCAGTGGCGCCACTGGGGTAAGTGACCGTAAGGCTGACATCATAATCACCGGTACTGTTGTAGCAAATGCCTGTTGGGTTTTGATCTGTAGAAGAAGAAGGCGTTGCACCGGGAAATGACCAAAGCCAGGAATCCACTCCGGTGGGACTGGTGCTGTCTGCAAAATCAACGCAGTCATTCAAACAAACCAGGTCCGGGCCGGAAAAATCTACCTCGGGAATGACTGCTGTACTTAAAGTGAAAATGGAATACTGATCTACCCCTACATCGGTAGTTGCAGTATTGGCAGCTGCATCGATAGTTGTTGGATAGGGCACATCCCAATAGGGATCTTCCCAGCGCTGCACTTTTAATTCATTTTCGTTGATGGTATTGTTGCCTGTATTCCATTCGGAATCCCTGTAAGAAAGCAGCAATTGTGCAACAGGAGGGGTAGTATAATTGATGGGTTCAATAATCCAATACCGGTCAATTACATTGGCAGCATTTTCAACATTAAAATAATCATCCAAATTGCTCACTCCGGTGGGAAGAGGGCGGTTGTTGGGTGGGCCGCCATTGGGGTCGGTGGGGTAAGTGGCAAAAGCCACTTTACCGATTCCTGTTTCAACTCCTGCGGTTTGTATCCTGTATTCAACAGGTATATTATTTCCTCCTGCATTTCTAAAAGGAATCAGGTAATTGGTGCCGGCTGCACTATTCCTGACATCCCAGATAAACCTGCCATATCCAGGCACCGGGCCGGTTTCACTTTGGAGGGTTCCGGTTGTTCGCAATAATGCAAGCGAGTTGGGATTGGTAAAATTCAAATCCCTTGCATTCAAATTAATAACACCGGTAGCTAAATCAATTTGATTGGATACATTGGTATTCCCGGTTAGTGTTCTCATTGAACCATCACCTAATGTGATATTATAAAAAGACTCTGTAGCTGCACCAGTCATGTCCAGGTTTCTATCGCAATAAAAAACAACGGTTGAAGTACCTGCATCAACCGTTCCATTTTGTAATATCCAATCACCTGCCACTGTAATCACACCGGTTCCCAGCAAATTAAGCGTACCCGAGGCTTTATTGATAATAATATTGGGTAATTTCCCCTGGCCTGAAACAGAATTACCAATAATACTTTGATCGGCTGTGCCATCCAAAATTATGTTTCCCGAAGTATAGCATGTAACGGCACCACTTGCATTGTTGATCAGCAAGTTTCCCTGTAAGGAAATATCCCCATTGACAAACCTGACTGCATTTCCTCCTGTGATCAATAAAGTATCAGCAACATTAACCGGAGAATTGATATTGTAGTCTCCACGTGAAAAACCAACATTTTTAAAGTTTTGCGATGGGCCACTGATGGTATTGGCATTGGAAAAACAGACAAAGCCGTTGCCCAGAAAAGTCCCATCTACATAAGTCCAGGTGCCTTCTATCGAAAAACCGGCATTGGCAGTAGTTTGGATTACCGTAAAACTACTTGCAGGCTTGTCAAAAACCACATTGGGCAGTTTTCCTTTTCCACAGGATACACTGGAAATACAAACTTTATCAGCACCGCCAACGATGTGCACAGTACCGGTACCACCGCCAGCATTATTTGTATTGTCTATTTTTAAATTACCAGTAAGAAAAATATCACCTGTATTGATTCTGATTGTGTTTGTTCCTCTTAACCACAGTGTATCCGAAACTGTTATGTCGGTACTTATTTCGTAATCCCCTTGTTGAAATACAAGATTCGGGACAGTATGGGCTACACCTGAAATAGTGTTTCCATTAAATAATATGAGTTTTCCATTTCCCCCAACTGTTGTAGGGGTGAGGAAATTCCAGGTACCCATCACCGTGAAATTCCCATTAATGACCAAATCACCACCGGCCTTGTTGATGGTGATATTGGGAGTTTTGCCTTGTCCTAATGCAACAGATGAATTGACATTTTGATCTGCAGCACCAACAAATTCAATTGTTGCAGTACCACCTGTTCCGGCTCCACTTGGGTTGTTAATGTTTAAATCCCCATGCAATTGGAGTGTACCATTGTTTAGGATTACAGGAGCCGAGACCTCATAGTTGATGTTGTTGTTTACCACATGCGTATTGCCGGAAAAATCAAAAGTGCCATTCCGAAATTCCAGGTTGTAAAAAGTAATTGAGTTTCCTGATATGGTCTTATTATTTTCCAACACAACAGTCCCCGTATTTGCTGCAAATGTAGCAGGTGCAGTAAAAACAAAATTTGAACCCACGCCACTAACCAATAATCTCTGAGTAGTGGAAGTAAAATTTGTGCCATCAAGTGTAAAAGTCCCGCCACAGGATATGTTAGCCGTTCCCCCAATAAATGTCCCTCCACTAAAAGTCATTGCGCCAGCTACATCTATTGTGAAATTGTATTGACTAATGGTTCCGGTATAGGTATTGGCTACACTAATACTATTAACATTAACGTTTGTATTAATGTCACAATCAAAGGTGCTGCTGCCGTCAAAAAACACATCATCACCAGCTACGGGCACTGCACCGCCTGACCAGTTGGCTGCAACATTCCAGTCCCCGTTAGCGGGAGCTATCCAGGTACGGTTGGCTGCATTGACAGATAAAATTATAATCGAGTATAGTGTTATGAGAATAAACCTTTTCATTTGCTCAGAGTTGTACTAAAATTAGAAGCTACTAAATTAGTGAATAAATGAATTATTAACAGGCAGAAACAATGCTTGCTATTAACATTAATTATTAAAATGTCCTGTATAAAATATAAAAAGGTAGCTGTGATTCGAAGATCGTGGGATTTTTGATTTTGATAAGACTATGAAATTAAACTTTCTACAATGCTTTTTAGTTTCATTGATTGTTTTTCCCAGTTGTATAATTTCTTAGCCTTGCACAATTCTACAAAATATTTTTTTAAATTTTGCTCTTCTTCATTGGCCAATGCTGTTATTGCTGTTGCAATACTTTCGGGTTTATTTTCACATTGCCGCCCAATTTTAAAATTTTTAAATACCAAATCATTTTCAGGAGAATAGGAACACAATACCGGAATTTCAGCCTGCATGTATTCGAACAATTTATTGGGGGAAGCCAGTTTTTTGCTCAGATTAAAAGGCTCCAGTAAATTCACCCCAAAATCTGCGGCAGTAGTATAATTGATCAAATATTGATTGGGTACCGCCCCAAAAAATTTGATGTGTTCACCAAGTTCGGCTTCCTGAACTTTATTTTGCAATTCATATTCCAAAACGCCATAACCAATGATTACAAGCTTGATTTTATTGTTTGATTTTAAAACCAATTTAAAGGCTTCAATCAACAAGTGCAATCCCCTACCCAAATTCAAAACACCCTGGTAAAGAAAAATTTTATCCTCAACATCAAATCCGTAGATTTTTCTGAAATTTATTTTTGACACGGGTTTTTTTTCTGAATAGGGAGGGCAATTCATAACTGCAAGCACGCTATTGTAATCATATTTTTTCTTGAAATAATCAGCGAGGGAATTGTTTACCGTGGTAAAGAAATCTGCCTGCTTCAAATATTTTTTCTCTGCAATTTGGCCAAAAAACCTGGAAAGCGAAATCATGCATTTAAAGAGCATTTTTTTAACAGGGGCTGCTATTTTCGGATAAAACTGGTTTACGGTTTCCAGATAAATTTCATGCGAATCGTATAGCAATTTTGCATTGCCTGATACTGCTTTAAGCAATGCTCCCTGTCTTAAGGTTGGCAGATCATTGGCAATGATCAAATCATATTTGTGCCCCTCTTTAAGCACATGCGCTATCATAAAATCATATTTTCGCCAGAAAAAAACGCTTTTTAAGATCCTTATTATTTTCAGGGTATCACTGGGTAAGTGGAGCGGATACAATTTTACCTGATTTTCAAAAAGTTTATTTGCATCTTCTACAGGTGCATTGGATTGATTGATATAAAAAAGGTCAATTTCCATAAATTGCGAAAAATAGCGGGTAAACTTAATGACCCGGGCATCATTATTGACGCCTCCATGTAATAAAACACAAGCTCTTTTATCATTCATGTGTTATTGCTTATGGGGCAGGTCATTTTCCAAGCGCTTGAAAAATTGATCTACAGACCAGTTGAGGTCTTCTTTGGATGGAATAAAATCCAGCATTTCAGTATCCTCATAATCTTTTCTAATATATGGATCCCCATCTTTGTATATGATTTCAAAACGCGCTTTACCGGAATCCATTTCTTCTCTTAAGACTTCAGGGTAATAGAGCTTATAGTTCTCCGGATTGAATTTTCTGAACCGGGGCACCAATTGCCTTTGGTACCTGAATTTGAGTGATTGCGGATTTGTGGTTTCAAAAAGGTATTCATTTCTTCTTTGTTTAAATGTATCCAAATCAAATACATAACTCGGCAACTTGTCTTTGCTGTATGTATTAAGTATCTCGCGCCACCTGAAATAATGAAAGCGATGCATTAAATTTTCATCTGACTTTAAGCCCTGACAATGAAAATAATAGTATTTTTTTTCTTTTAACTGCTTAAAATAAACAGGCAGTTTAATGGCATCGAATTTACCGTATTCCTTATAAAAAACCTGTTTATTGAACCAAACCAGAATGGGTTCCCCTGCATCAACAATTTTATTGGGATCGCAATGTTTTAAATCTCCATTTATATTAAACCTGGGCAGTTGAATTGCACGTGGTGTACTGTTGTTTAGCACTTTTTCCCTAAGTTGACGCATATTGTTCTTCCCATCAGTATGGGCCACCATATCTGCATCCCAGCGCAGGTGCCATTGGTATCGTGTGGCTTTCAGGCCAGCTTCCCTGCAATCTCCCAATAAAGCTCCGGGCAATTCAAGAATATCCACTTCCGCCCGGTTGCCAAATTCCTTTTTAAAGGCTCTTGCTTTTTGCAGCGAAGCGTCTTCTGATCCATTGTCAATAATAACTATTTGATCGGCAAACCCCACCAGACTTTGCAGGCAAAAGGGAAGCGTGTATTCCTCATTTTTCATCGCCACCACGGCCGTAATTCCCTTTTTCAAAGGCTTGCCAGCTCTGCTGACATTTATGCGGTTTTTAAATGGCAGATAATAGAGGTAATAAAGAAATGGCCGGATTATTTTTCTTGCAATCCCTTTCATACAGGGGTTCATGTGTTTAAATAAATTTCATTCGGTCACATGGAACTCACAAAACAAAAAATTTTGATCATAATCATGTATGTCAAAATTTTTTTGTCATGTTCGTTTCCATGTTTTTTTCGTACCAGTCAATCGTATTTTTCAGCCCCTCTCTTAAACTAAATTTGGCCTTAAAACCTATTTCTTTTTCTGCCAGTGAGGTATCCAGTATTCTTCTTGGCTGTCCATTGGGCTTGGAAGTGTCCCATTCCAGTTCAAATTCCCCTCCTACCAATTTGTGAATAGTGTTGGCCAGTTCTTTAATAGAAACTTCTATGCCGCTGCCCACATTTATCGGACTGACTTCAGAACTGGATTGCAATGCGTGGATGATGGAGTCTGCTGCATCTTCCACATAGAGCAGATCGCGGGTAGGAGTGCCATCGCCCCAGAGCACAATTTTATTACTGCCGCTGTTTTTTGCTTCCTTGAATTTCACAATAAGTGCCGGTGCTACATGGGAACGGTCTTTATCAAAATGATCCCCGGGGCCATACAGATTGGTAAACAACAAAACCTGTGAATCCAGTCCGTACTGGTTTTTATAGGCTTCCCCCTGTACAATCAACATTTTCTTGGCCATACCATAGGGCGCATTGATCTCTTCGGGGTAGCCATCCCAGATCTCCGATTCTTTAAAGGGTGTTTTGGCAAATTTGGGATAACTGCAAACCGACCCCACCGAAACCACTTTTTTCACCTTATTCAGGTAAGCAGAATGCAGCACATTGGTATTCATCATGATGTTGTCATAATAAACACTGCCCTGGTTCAACCTTGTAAATTCTATTCCACCGGTAATTCCGGCAATATGCACCACATAGTCGGCACCTTCAAAAGCAGCTTTGGCATCCTCCAGATTCCTAAGGTCATAATCGCGTGATCTGAGTACCCTCACTTCCTTAAAGTTTAAACCGGAAGCTTCTAATTTTTTCATAAAAACAGTACCAACAAAACCTGTTGCCCCGGTAACTGCCAATACACTGTTGCTATAATCGTTCATGTGTTTGAAATTTTTCTGCAAGCACCAAAAATGCAGAAAAAATTCTGCACACATGGAACCGCTTCGCTCTCAAATGAATTTATTTTAATCATATTCATGTGTGAAGTTTTTGATTAAAAAAATTCATGTTCGTTTCATTGCTTCAAGATTATTTTACAATTCCCAGTTTTTCAATATAATCCAAAACTTCCCGTGCATCAGGATAGGCCTCATCGGGGTTTTGGGTGTCCTGAAATTCTTTTCTGTCCCCAAAATCAACATCCAGCTTGAAATGTTCTGCGATTTCACCGATGCTGATAATATTTTTAGCTCCTATATCTACAATCCCTTTTTTATCCAGGCGGTCAACCATCAGTTTAGCGGCCACATAAGTGTCAATATAATTAAAGGCTGAATCGGCTGTCATAAACACCTGATTTCCATTGATCATATCAAAAATCACCCCTTTGTCCAGGCCTTCACCGTAAAGTCCTCCCAATCTAAAAATCAGGTTTTCATCTCCTGCATTGAGCAACAATTCCTCCGCAAGATGTTTGTGCCTGCCATAGGGGTGCTCTCTTTGTACCCTTGCGGAAACACTGCTGATCAAAGCAATTTTGTTATAATTCCAGGTGTAAGCGATATCTGCTGTTAATCCAACTGAAGCTTCAAAATCATCCAGTGGATTGTTCAATGCCCACCATCTCCTCGATGGCATTGCAGTATGGATAATCAGATCGTATTGATCTTGTTTCAATTGCTCGTAATCATTTCTCACTACAGGTACTACATTGTAGCGGCCCTTCTCTTTCAATGCCTTCATCAAAGCCGAACCTACAAATCCGGCCGCTCCGATAACTGCTATCTTATTTATCATTACTTATTTGGTTTTGGTGGTGTTACGGGAAAAGCTGTTGGGTCATTGCTGCTATTGATCACATCTTCAAAAATTATTGGCGGATCACAATCATCCCAGCGCTTGGTCAAGAAAGCCATTGCAGTAGTAAACTCAATCGCATAAAAGGCGTGTGGTACCCCTATGGGCACCCTTAAGCATTGTCCTTTGGACAAATGATAAAAGACTTCTTTACCCGCCTTATCTCTGGATACCATCGTACCATATCCTTCTACAACCATAAAGTATTCCACAAATTCTAAATGGTAGTGGTTTCCCCTTATTTTATTGGGGTGGAAAATAAGCATGTTCCACTCAAGAATGGGCTCTGGGGGCACCCAGGTAAAAATCCCACCTCTGCCATCCCGCACAGTTTCCAAATTACAGGAAGGGTTGAACCGCACTATTTTATCATCAACAAATTTGTCATTTGTGGGGACTATTGCATTGACTACTTTATTATTCATTTTATAAGCTTGTATTGGTTTTCAAAAGTAAAGCAATTTTTATTCATCGCCTAATGTGTCAATGCTTGCTGCAGTGATTCAAAAACATTGTCATAGGAGTGATATTGCTCTAAAGTTTTCCGGGCATTTTGCCCAAGTTTTTGCCTTAGGACTTTGTCCCTAACCAATATAGAGAGTTTCAGTTCCCATTCTTCTTTTGTATTGGCAAAAAGACAGTTTTCATTGTCTTTTAACTGATCGGATATACCCCATGGCGAGGTCATAAATGCAAGTCCACTAGCCATATATTCCAGTGTCTTAAAGGCTGTTTTGGCTTTGTCGCGCTCTGTAGCGTGGATCATAGGTGCCAGGCCAATATCAAAATTGGCAATGGCCTTGTGGTAATCAAAACCGGGGTCTCCCCATTTGTAATTCTTATACCTTTTTAATTTTAAATCGGGTACCTCCCGGCAGATAAAATGAAACTCTATTTGTGGAAATTGATTTTCAATTTTTAAAAGCTCGTTTTCAATATCTAAAACATTTTTAAAATTGGCAGGAGATCCCATCCAGCCCAGCACAATTTTATCATCACTTTTATGCCCGTGAAGTTTGTACTCCCTGTAATTCATGGCAAACCTTACAAAACTGGTTTTTATGCCTTTTTCAGCAAAGAAATTAACCAGGTATGGCCCAGCCACTGTTACTTTATAGGCCGATTTTGCAGTGTTGAGTGTCAGCTTATAATTAGAGCAGTAATCTGCATCGTAATAGTCCACAATAATTCTGTTGTTGATTTTCCTCAAAATCGGTTCAAAATATGCATCAGTGAAGGGGTAAAAAGGCACAAAAGCCCTTTGTATCCATATGGTATCGTATTGCTGCAATCGAAAAATAACTTTAAAGCGCCTGAACATTAGCTGGTGATAAAACAAATAATTTTGCAGGCGGCTTCCTTTGTCCAACTCGTTTAAAAACGCTTCACTTGTACTGGCCCAGTGCACATCATACTGAATGCCCGCTTTTTCAAAATAGGGTTTCCAGTCTCCAATACGGCTGTGGCCTCCGGCATAGTTCAATGGATAGTATGGCAAGGCGAGAATTTTCCTGACACTCCCTTTTTGATTCTTTTGCCCTGTAAACAATGCATACAAATGGGCAACTATCAGAAAGATGTTTAACTCCACAAGAAATAGAAGATGGTAAAGCCTGTACATGGGGCACAAATATACCTGTTTTATAAAAAGGCACGTATTAGGCCCCAAATAACCTCTGCATGGATTGTCATTTAGTAAGACTTCCCAAGTCTCAAAGACTTTGGAAGTCTATCGCCATTAGAAATTGAGGAGCGCTCACACACATCCTTACATATATCTCGCTCTTTCAGGGCTTGAATTGTAAAACAACGCGGAGCCCTGAAGGGGCGACATCTCACAAACGAAGGGTGTAGCCCTTTGTTACAGTGGGTCAATCCCAAACATAACGTTCGTCATAATCCACCTTGTGTTTTTTCAGAAGTGTCCGAAGTTCCTCTTTGAAACCTTTCTCACGGTGATGTTTATGCTGATTGGCAATGTATGCTGCAGTTTTATCTACCATTGAGGGACTCGCTGAAAAAGCAGCATATCCATCCTGCCAATTGAGGATGCGCTCACACACATCCTTACAAATATTTCGCCCTTTTCAGGGCTTGTGTTGTTAGCCCTGAAAGATACTGTGTTAAAAACCAAAATAAAACCAAAAAAATCACTTTTTTTGTATCAACAGAAATAGGAAGTTTTAAACAGCTATCCTGCGGGCAAGGGAAACCTTGCCCTTTTCTTTCCACTCGTGGTTCTCGTTGTACTTTCTCCCGCTTTTCCACAGGGAATATATCACGACCAACAGCTTTCTCATTACCGCTACCACCCCCTGTTTACTTGTAGCCTGCCTTTGTTCCAGCATCTCGTAAAACGCCCTCATATTTTTGTTGTGCTGTGTTGCGCATAATGCGGGCATATAGAGAGCCTCCCTGATAAACGTGTTCCCTTTCTTCGATATCCTTGTTTTTCCTTGCCGGCTTCCAGACTGGTTTTCGATTACATCAAGACCTGCGTAACTGACCAGTTTTTTAATGCTGCCTACTTTTCTAAACCCATCGGTCTCGGCCAATAGCTTTAGAACGGTTAGTGCCTGGACTCCTTTTATCTCCGTTATCCTTTCCACCTTTTCCCATAGTCCCTTATCTTCTTTTGATAGGGCCAGGATTGCAGCCTCACACTCTTTTATGCTTTTTTTGTGCTCGTTGACCAAATGCTCCATTGCCCCTAAACCCTCCTTGTTTGAATTATGGCTACTGTTGAGGGCATGTAATTGGGATTGGAGAGCGCCCTTGCTTTTCTTAAGCTGGCTTACCGTCCTGCATAAATCCCTGATATGTTTGAAGTTCTCGCTGAGGGGTTCCCATAATTGAAACTTACAGCAAAGGCCGTATTCGGCAATCGCCTTCGCATCGGTTGTATCCGTCTTGGTCTTGACGTTCAAGCTCTTTATAAAGTATTTCACTTTCTGGGGCAATAAAACGCATACCTGCTCACCTTGGTTATGCAAATAATAACATAGGTTCTCGTGATAAACGCCTGTTGCCTCGAGGATATGCGTAAGCCCGACCTCTTTATGGTTGCGCTTTAAGCACCAATCAAGATATTTACGGAATCCCTGGGCATTGTTTTCAAATGACCTTGTACCCTTGGTTATCCTCTGTTGATCCTCAAGCTCCGCTTTAAAGCAAACATCAAATGTCTCGGAAGATACATCGATCCCGACAACGTGTTTTACGATTTTCATAAGTTCTCTTGTTTTTATGGGACTTTCCTTAACCAACCTCGTGATGCTGGATATACCACAATGCGGTATTCCTATGATACTGTTCAGTTTAGAAAGGAAACCATATAGGTGAATAATCTTTCAAGACGATATATTGGCAACCAATTATCAAGGGCGATCCTTACCACCTATATGGCCCCATGTGATGAAAATTTTACTAATTTACTTTGATGTTTGCTAACATACGAGGGCGACATCAACCAGGGTGTATTTGGCCTGCAGAGACATTTGTCGTCTTGACACATCCTTCAAAGCAAAACTTACCGGACTAATGATTTAAGCAGCTTTAAGTAATAAAAATGATATAATATATGTTTATATATTTTCATGCTTTAGGTTTTGATGCGATTGCCCTGATCTTCAATTTTAGACCTTTTGCATTTTGATAATTTCATTACCTTTGAATTTGAATATACATTATGAAAACTGCACTAATTACAGGAATCACAGGACAGGACGGAGCTTATCTTGCGGAATTTTTACTGGAGAAGGGCTATAATGTCCATGGTATTAAAAGAAGGAGTTCTTTGATCAATACAGAAAGGGTCGATCATTTGTACCAAGACACCCATGTACAGGACCGGAATTTCATTATGCACTATGGCGATATGACCGATTCACTCAACATCACCTCAATCATTCAGAAAGTACAGCCAGATGAAATATACAACCTGGCTGCCATGAGCCATGTAAAGGTAAGTTTTGAAGAACCGGAATACACCGCCAATGCAGATGGCATTGGAGTTTTGAGAGTACTTGAAGCCGTGAGGCTGTTGGGACTTGACAAAAAAACAAAAATATACCAGGCTTCTACATCTGAACTCTATGGACTGGTACAGGAAGTCCCTCAAACTGAAAAAACACCTTTTTACCCGCGCTCGCCCTATGCAGTGGCAAAATTATATGCTTATTGGATTACAGTTAATTACAGGGAGGCTTATGATATGTTTGCCTGTAACGGTATATTGTTCAATCATGAATCACCGGTAAGGGGCGAAACCTTTGTGACGCGTAAAATTACACGAGGTGTGGCACAGGCGGCCATAGGGATTGAAAATAAGCTTTACCTGGGAAACCTCGACTCTAAAAGAGACTGGGGCCATGCCAAAGATTATGTGGAGGCCATGTGGCTCATGCTGCAACAGAATGTTCCGGAGGATTTTGTGATTGCCACAGGTCAAACCACCACCGTGCGGGATTTTGTAATAAAAGCCTTTAAGGAAGTAGGCATTAACCTTAAATTCAAAGGAAAGGACCTTGAGGAAGTGGGGTATGTGGAAAGCATAGATCAGAAGGTTTACGGCAAAACCACTTCTGCCATAGTTGGTAAACACGGCAAGTTAAAGGAAGGACAGGAAGTCGTGTTCGTTGCGGAAAGATATTTCCGTCCTACAGAAGTGGATTTGCTCATTGGAGATGCAAGCAAGGCGAAGGAAAAACTGGGATGGGAACCCCAATATGGGCTGGATTACCTGATAAAGGACATGGTCAGCTCAGATGTTGAATTGTTCAGAAGCGACCTGATAGCTAAAAGAGAAGGGCTTCACATCAAACAACTGGCTGAGTAATTGCTATTTATTTTCATTAATAAGCACAATAAGACATTGTGGCCACTCTAAGAAAGGTAGCGCAGAATTCATTTTTATATACCATTTCAAGTGTATTGCTGCGCGCTTCTTCTATTATATTTTTTCCCATTTTCTCACTTTATCTCACCAAAAGTGATTACGGGATTTTATCCATTACCCAAAGCATAGGGACATTCGTTACGCTATTTGCTGGGCTGGAACTGGGCAAAGCATTAACACGCTTTATTTTCAACGAATCTGAAAAAGAAAACAGCGATCATAGCAGCCTGATATTCACTACATTAATCACCTCTTTTGCATTCGGACTGATCGTTGTGGCATTCTTGTCACTCAGTGGGCCTTATATCCTGAAACCCATATTGAACGACATCCCCTTTTACCCCTATGTGTTTTTATTTCTGCTTTCCATACCCTTGAATACTAGCGTGAATACCTGCAGGGTCTATCTGAAAGCAAACCACCGGGGCTACCATGCTTTTATACTGGACACTGCATTTTTCAGCATCAATATTCTGCTGAACCTCTTTTTTGTAGTGATCATGGGCATGGATGTGTTGGGGATTATACTGGGTGTATTGCTCAACACTACTTTATTCTCATTGCTCCTGTATTTTTTGTTTTACAGGAAATATACCTTTGATTTTGATAAAAAGATATTGAAAAGTACACTGAACTATGCAATACCTCTTTTGCCTTATTCGGTACTGAACATCCTCTTTGAAAGCGTGGACAAGTTCTTTTTAAATGCCTACCTCGGCTCGCAGGCTTCGGGCATCTACTATATAGCCCTTACTTTTGCAGCCATTTTTTCTTCTGCAAAAGAGGCCATCATCAATGCTTTTACTCCCTGGCTATTTGCCAATATCAGGGAGAAACCGGAAAAAGAAATTGCAAAAATCATCAGCCTGATCTTTGCCGGAGCGGGCTTTGTTGCCATTGGTATATCCTGGTTTTCAAGGGAGTTGCTGACCTTGTTGTCGAGCAATCCTGATTTTATCGTGGCCTATCAGTATATACCATTTACGGTAATAGGTTTGTACATCATCTTCATGGGACAGTTGTACAATATAAAGACCTTTTACTACGGCAAATACAACCGATATCTTTTCCTGGCAACATTGGCGGGAATTGTTGCCGATGTCATTGCCTGTTACTTACTTATTAAACCCTATGGGATTTACGGTGCAGTTGCAGCAAGAATCATTGCATTCTCAGTACATGTAGTCGTGATTGTTTATTTAAGCAACAAAGAAGCGGACAAAAGAAACATCTACAATACCAAACTAATTATTGGCACACTGCTATTGGCTTGTTCAGTTTCCTTGTTGCCTGTTGTTGACGACCAAACATTGACTTTCACTGTCCTGAAATTATTTTTCTACATGTTGATGTCAGTGGGCTTTTTGTTCATTTTAAATAGGAAAATGAATATTGTTAGCCTCTTTTTGAGGAAAAAGAAGGAATAACACCTATAATAATACCCTTATGTTAAGGACTCTGCAAAGTATATAAAATCAATTCTTCATTATGAAACACCCTTAAGCTATGGATTTATTGACTTATACCTTAAGGTAGAAATAAAATAATTTATTACATAAATGAACAATGGAAATGCCAAAACCATCATTCTGTATTCGCTTCCTCTTCTTAGAATCGGGAAAAATATCAGTATAAATAGTATTGTAAAATAAATAATGAAATTCAAACTATCTATTTTCCGTTTGTAAAACAACCATATTAATGATAAAAAGCCAACATGAACAATTAAGAAATTATACGAATATGTAAATATTTTAAATATTTTCCCAAAAATGCTAGCTTCATTAAAGGTGTATGGCAAATAATAAGTATACGACTGAAGAACAGTAAATTCAACCAAATATTTTAAGGGTGAAACTACATAATATTGAAAAGGGTAATTTTCTATATACCTATTTCTAAATTCATCTAATATTCGAACAACTTCGCTCTCATAAAAATCCCTTTGCTTTTTATCTAAATGTTTAAGATCAGCATCTTTGCTCAGTTCAATAATATAAGACTGTACTTTTCTCAATGTATCCTTAGTCAGATCTTCGTAAAATAAGGTTTCTGGAAAAATTTCTATTCCAGGCCTTTCAAATCCATACTTTTTTAAGTATTCGTCAGATGAAAACCAAGCTGCATGACTGTTTGGACTCCACGATAAGCCATCACCCCCAAATGATGAAATAAAATAACCTTTAGATTTATACCAGCCAGTAAAATCATAGCCTTTATATAGAGTACTTTGCAACGGGACAATTTTATGCTCAAACTTATAATTTCTAATGATCCAGGCTATGTCTGCTACAATAAAAGTTGAGGTAAAAATAAATGAAAGCAATATTACTTTTTTAAAACTCACTTTGTAGTGATGGTATAAGAGAACCAGCCAAAAAAGTCCAAAAACAGGTAACATATATGGACGTAGGAAAACACACCAGGAAAAGAACGCCCCTGAAAAGAACAGGTGCTTTTTGTCAAAATCCAATGAAATGGCTTTGTTAAAATAATAAAGGGAAAATATGAGTGAACTTGCGGCTAAGCTCTCTGTCATCAAAGCTGCATCATGCCTACTAACATATGTACAAAAAAGATAAATAAATAAAGTTGAATAAAAAAGACGGATGTTCGAAGTTCGCTTATAGACAAGCTTTGCCAGAAAAAACACCGATACTCCTGACAGGATTGTCTGAATAATTAAGAGTAAATTAAGCGCAATATGTTTTTCAAACAACAATCGCAATGGAAGATATAATACTGTCATTCCAGGCATTCTGCCCGCATAATTGTTTTCACCAAAATAATAGGAACCATGAGTTAATAAATTTTCTACCGGCTCAATATAATCCGGAGCATCCCCTGCATATTCATTATACAATTTAAAATCATGAAGCAGATTTGGATTCGTTTGATAAGCAAACGCAAATAGCATTGCTAATTTTACCAAAACAGAAAATGAAATTAGAATAACTTTTGTTTTCACCCTCATATATATAATTTTATACTTTTACAGACAATTGACACCTCTGTCAGAGATAATTCATAAAACATAGGTAGTCGAAGTAAGCAGTCAGCATATTGCTCACTATTCCGGAATTGTGAACTTTCATTTTTATCCTTATAAAATTTTGATTTATGCAAAGTCTGGTAATGAAAAACACTTGTTATTCCCTTTTCTTTCAAATATTCCATCAATTCATCTCTCGTTTTTGTATTATTTAGTACTATATAAAACATATGCGCATTGTTAGTGGCGTAGTCAGGAATAAAGGGCAATCGCAGCTTCCCATTTTCCTGAAGCACTTTTAAACCCTTGTAATAAGCAGTCCAAATCTTAAGCCTTTTTTTCTGGATTTCATCTATGTGTTCTAATTGGGCAAACAAAAAAGCCGCAATCATATCCGAGGGCAAAAAGGAGCTGCCAATATCCACCCAGCCGTATTTATCCACTTCACCGCGAAAAAAAGCGGAGCGGTTGGTGCCTTTTTCCCGGATGATTTCAGCCCTTTGGATAAATTGCTCATCGTTTACCACCAACATGCCCCCTTCTCCGGAAATAATGTTTTTGGTTTCGTGAAAGGAAAATGCAGCCAAATGTCCAATGCTGCCCAATGGTTTTTTTATACCATCCTTTCCGGTATAAAAGCTGTCAATGGCCTGGGCCGCATCTTCCACTACAAACAGATTGTGTTTTTCAGCAATAGTCATAATTATATCCATATCGCAGGCCACTCCTGCATAATGCACGGGCACGATTGCCTTGGTTTTGGGCGTGATCAGTGCTTCAATTTTAGTTTCATCCATCCCGGGATGATCTGCCCTGCTGTCAGCAAAAACAATTTTTGCTCCGCGCAGCACAAAAGCATTGGCTGTGCTTACAAAGGTAAAGGAGGGCATAATCACTTCATCCCCGGGTAATATATCAAGCAGAATAGCCGCCATTTCCAATGCATCGGTGCAGGAGGTGGTCAACAGGCATTTTCTAAAGCCGTATCTACTTTCAAAGAATTCGTGGCATTTTTTGGTAAATATACCGTCACCTGAAATCTTTGCTGACTTCACTGCTTCTTCAATGTATTTTGTTTCCTTGCCTGTAAAGTAGGGAACGTTAAATCCTATGGTTTTCATTTTAGTAGTTTAGCTATTCCAAAACCTGTTTTACCATACCCATTACCGTTATATAACATAAACCTATCGTCATTATAATCGAAAATAAAGGGATAACAAAGCATCTCAAAATCCCAGCCTGAATTTGAAGTATCTAACTTGATCAAATGATCTTTGCGAATCCAGGTTACTCCATCTAACGATTCAGCATATCCGATTCTATATGAATTACTTATTAAACCACCTCTGTATGAGTACCACATTTTATATATATCATCCTCTATTAAAATCCTGGGTACAGAAATAGCATATTCATTTTCATACAAGAAATTAATAGCTACTTTTCCCGGTCTTGCCCAATTAAAACCATCTTTAGATGTTATATATTTTATATGGTATTTATGGCGCAAATTTGAGTTGGATTTTTCCCACCCTATGCAATTTAAATACCACATCTTATATTGATTATCATCGTATATTACACAGTTTGAAGCTACGAAATGGGGTTCTTCTTTGTCTCTATCAAGAACCGGCCCCTTAAATTTTTTTTCAAATGATTGACCATTGTCGTGGCTAATAGCTAAGCCAATTGAATTCCTAAAAGGAACAGTAACTCCAAGATTCCAACCTATGTAATACATCCATAACTCGTTGCCATTTTTAATTAGGCAGGATGGCATAATTCCACTGTCATCAAATGTCCCTAAATTCCCAAGAGCGAGTTTAATTCTTAAAGGCTCACTTACAAGTTTTCTTGTACCAGGATTATAATCAATAAAAAAAGGAATTGATTGGTTATGCTTATTCCTGGAACTAAAAATAATTCTAAGAATATCTTTCTCTATCCAAAAACCACAGGGAACAGAAGAATGGGTCAAATTAGGATGGAATGAAGATATATCAAGTAAAAGTCCTAATTTATCCCAATTTTGCATTTTTTTTGTTTTTATTAATATAAAGTGCTTCCCCCCAGGCAGGGAAGCGTTTGTCGTTTTTATATAACTCATGATAAATTACAAACTCCTTTTCAAACCCGAATCCTTTCATCAATGAGTCCATTTTTTCTTCACTAATATAGTTTTCGTATAAATTTATACATTGGACTTCAACTATAACTGCATCGAACTTATTTATTGACTTTTCCGCACCTTTTATTGCAAAATAATCAGCTCCCTGAATATCAGAAACAAGTACATTATAATCCTCTAAGTTAATATTATTTTCATGTATTATGTTGTCGATTGTATTTGCAGGTACTCTTATGGTTTTAGAGGTTTTGAGCGATGTGACAATCTTGTCCAATTTATCCATTTTAAAAATACTGCTGGACTCTGTTCCATTGTTGCTTTTATGGATATAGAAATCAACAAAGCCTACTTTGTCGCAGACCGCATAGTTAAAAACACTGACATTTTTATCTTTTTTAAATTTTTTAGTTATGTATTCATATAATGAAGGGTCTGCTTCTACTAAAATAATTTTTTGGAAACCCAAAGCTAAATATTGATCAACTTCTTCTCCCTTATGGGCACCAATATGGAAAACACCTGTTGGGGTGAATTTTTTTAATCTTTCAAATATTATCTGAATATCTTCCTGGTGATTATCATTCTTAATTATGGTATCAGGCATGTTAAACTTGTTTTGGCTTAATATTTTTTTCATTTGGATAATCTGAATATAAAAATAATGGTAATAATATCCATCTACCATCATTTGTATCCGGGGAATATTTGACATCTGGATCGATAGGATCTACACCATGAAAAATAGCTGGAGATATTACAATCATGTCGCCTATATCAGTGTATGAGTCTAAATAAAATTTCTCACTATTTTTATTCTTTCTCGCAAATAATCCTCCTGTCTTAAAATCTACTCCATATTTTGAACCTGCAATTAAGGTCTGAATTTGTGCAAATGGGCCATCAGGGTCTATGTGTTCTGACTGATAGCCACCACCTCTTGGATAATGGTGAACATTTATTCTGGGAACAATTCCATCAGAGGGTATATTTTCTAAAAATTCTTCTTCTTTAAAACCTGCAAGTTTATTTTTTATTAAAAAAATATCTCTCATATGAGAAAATATGTCCTTATTTTTATTGACATAATTATGATGGTAAAATCCATGGAACTTTTGTTTTACATAGGCTTTAGGATAATTATCATGAAGCCTGTGATAATCAGGGCAATCATCATAAAAAGGATGCCATGATGCATCTTCTGCCTGACCCCAATTAAAACAACTATTCCTTAATCCCGTAACAAATTCCTCAGAATAAAATTTTTTCACAATATACGCCTCGGGAAGTGCTATTGATTCAAGGAAACTTTTTTTATGGTTTTTTATTAACTGAAAGAATTCAGTTCTGGATATTGCGTTAACTTTCATGCAAAAGTTATTTAATTAAAATTAATTTTTTCATCAATAATGTATAAAGGGCGCTCTTTGGTTTGTTCAAATATTTTACCAACGTAAAGACCTACTACTCCCTGTGCCAGCAGTATTAACCCTGTTGAAAATAGTATTGCAACAATAATACTTGACCAACCTGTCATAAAATCTATAAAAGACTTCATTATAATAATTAGTATCGCAGCAAAGAATGCCGAAATTGATATAAAAACCCCTAAATACATAACAATTCTTAGCATTTTATCCGAATTGGAAATCCAGCCATCCCATACCATATTCATAAGTTTCTCTACACTATAAGAGGACTTGCCTTCGAATCTATCTTTATGTTTTACTTCTATGTATCCAACTTTAAAACCCACCCATCTTATCACCTGCCCCATTAATCTTGGCTTATCTTTCAAGTCAGTTACTGCATCTGCTACTTTTCTATTTATTAAATATAATGAGCCGTTTAGAAGAGAGAACTCTTCATTGGACAATAAAGAAAATAAGGATTTGTATAGTTTAGATAAAATTCTTTTTAATAGGGGGTGTCTCCTTTTCGATCTAATTGTAAAAACAGTATCATAACCTTCCCTAGTCTTGTCTATTAATTTTTGTATATCTTTTGGATCATCTTGCAAATCACAGTCCATTACAACAATAGAATTACCTTTAGATTCTGAAATGCCTGCACTAACAGCATGATGTTGCCCAAAATTTTTACTTAGCTTAATTCCTTTTACTTGCTTAAATTTCAAACAATTTTCTTGTATTTTTCGCCAGGAATTGTCAGGACTACCATCTTCAACAAGTATTATTTCATAATTAGAAGTGATTTGCTCAAGGGAATCTATTAACTGTCTTACCAGCTCATCAACAATTTTCTCAGCACCATATACAGGGCTAACAACTGAAATTTCAGGTTTCATGTGTTTAAAATTAATTTTCAGCGGTCACACCAGCCTTTGCCGGCAGGCAAGTGGAACTCGCAATGCCAAAAAATATTAACCATGATTATGTGTGTTAATTTTTTTTGGTATGTTCATTTCATTACAGTTTAATTTGGTTGCTTTTCTTTTCCAGTTTTATAGAACGTGCCGGTACGTAAATATCACCCTTTTCGGTATCTTTTGTTAAGACAGCCCCTGCGCCAATAATATTCTCAGGACCAACTTCAACCTGATGACCAATTGTTGAGTTCACACCAATAAAAGAGTATGAATTAATTTTACAATGACCGGAAACTACTACGTGAGAACTAATAAAAATGTGATCATTCAATATGCTATGGTGACCAATATGATTGCCACTCCACAACGTAACATTATTGCCGATCTTAACAAATGGCTGTATAGTATTGTCTTCAAAGATAAAGCAGTTGTCACCACATTTAAATTGGGACATGTATGAGCATTTAGAACTTACGTATGACACAAGTTCATACCCCATTTTTTTGGCTTCATTATATTTTTCAGCTCTGATTTTGTTAAGCCCTGAATAACTTAATGCAATAAACATTTTATACTCACTTGGAGGGAATTTCAATTCGAGTTCCTCAAAAGGAATTACAGGTTTATCCTCAAAGCTTTCGTTTTTTTTATATTTTCCATCTACCGTAAATGCCATTACTTCATGCTCACTGTCAATAGAGAAATAGTAATTAGCTATTTGGGCAATATCCCCTGTTCCAAAAATGATAATTTTACTCATGTTTATTATTTTCTTACAATTATGGTAAATTCATAAAGTTGATAATCATGTAAAAGTGCAACTTCCTTAGAATATTTCGTTTTGCAGAGCTTGAAAAACTTCTCTGGTTCAGCATAATAAAGATGGTCTCTCATATACTCCTTGTCTGAGTATGATGTTAATATATTAAAGGCAAATCCTAATTTACTAATTTGGTCAATTTGGTCAAGGGTAGAGAGTACATAATCTTCCCATTGCTTAATTGGTCGATGCTGCTTCACATTAAGCAATCCACTTGCTACCACATAATCTGCTTTAAAACCATTGGGTAAGCTATTCAGCCACTTGCCACTGTTTGAATGAATTTCTTTGGCTTTCTTTATCATCTCTTCAGAGATATCATAGCCAGTATAATCTGCTTTGATTAAATGTTCATTTAAATAGCCTAACATTGAACCATAACCACAGCCATAATCCAATAATGAAAATGGTTTTTTTATATCAGGAATCAATTTTAAAAGTTGTTCGAATCTAATAATTTGAGATTCTGTACCATTCCAATCGGCTCCTTTAGGAGAGGCACCATATGAAAGCACCTTTTCTGTATAGTACTTATTAACTTCTTTTATCAAGTCTTTATTCATACAGTCTTTTTTAAGAAATAAGGGGTATCATTACCTTCATTCATAATAAGGTCAATGATACTTACGCCATGGACAAACTCTCCATGTAATTGTCTGTAAGTTGGAAAGCCCTGAAAATCCCAATAATGCACATTGATATCCTCCTCTGAAAACTTGTTTATATCAATATAAGATTTTGCTGAATCGCCAGTATAATAATCTGTAACTTTAAGTTCTTTACATATATTTACCAACCTTTGTGTTTTATCTTCTGGTAAATCAAACTCTGAAGAAAACCGGATATCTGTTTCTATACCTAAGAACTCATTTATATTTTTGATGAAATACAAATTGATGTCAGTTAAAAATTCATATTTACAATTCATGTATAAAGGTTCCAACCAAATGCTCATTTCCTTAAAACATTTTGCATCCTTGTAGTTTTGCTTAATGGTATCCCAATGTGATTTATTCCATCCACTTTTGGCAATTTTGGCGTCTTTTATTTTTTGATAATATTTACCTTTAACGTCAACTGGTATGGTTAACCATTTTAAACCTTGCGGGGTTTTAATCAAGTTTCTGTTCCTCCAATCTCTTCGGGTATATTGGACATCATCATAAACTACATAGGTATCTACTTCATCAATACTGTAAAAATATCCTTTCCATGGTATATAATTCGACTGGGTAATTATACCTTTTTTTTGCATTTAGAATAACTATTTTTTTTGAAATTGCATTAATTAAGAAAACAATGTGTTTAGCTTAAAACAAGGCTTTTTATTTTTTTGTAAATTTACAAAAATAAGTTTAGCAAATGACAAGTACTGTAAGGTTCCTCTTAGCTGTTTTTGCACTATTATATACTTACAATAAGTCATATTGTCAGTTTACACCCCTTGATGTTTCAGACCTATCAGTTTGGTTATCCGCAGATTCCGGGGTGACTTTGACTGCTGGAGAGGTTAGTCAGTGGTCAGATTTAAGCGGAAATAATTTTCATGCTCAATCTACTCCCGGTAACGGGCCTACGCAAATTAACTCAGTCCCTCTTCTTAATAACAAAGCTACAATTTCCTTTGATGGAAGTAATGATTATCTCGATGGCCCAATAATTCCTGGTATAAATACCTCTTCAGTTTCTGTTTTTATAGTAACAAAAGGAAATAGTCAAACTGGCTCTGCTGCCGGCATATTTAATATCGGAGCTCTTTCTACAGGAATGTGGATTTATCGAAGAATGTTTAGCGAACGTTACACATTTATCAATAATGTTGGAAGTAATAGTCAGGTGTTAGATATACCAAACAGCATGCCGAATTCAGGGTTCCCCTATAGAATTCATGGCATGGTTAAATCATATAGTAGTAATACCAAACTGTTTATCAATGGCGCACAAAGCGCAATTTCAAATAATGTAAGTCTGTCAAGCTCTTTTACCAATGACAATTACATTATTGGTTTTGCACAAGGTTTTCAATACTACAATGGGGAAATTGCAGAAATAATAGTGTACAAAAAAGAATTGAGTTCACAGGAGAGGTTACAGATAGAAAACTACCTAAATAACAAATATGCCCCGCCTGTGAGTCTTGGCCCGGATATTTTTATCCCTTATAGTTTATGCGATACAACAATTACAGCGGAGAAAGCATGGTATAATTCTTACACTTGGAGCACTGGGGAAACAACACCGTCAATCAATGTAAATTCAACTGGAATTTATTCCGTTACAGTCAATAATATATTTAATCAATCTTCTACTGATACAATACAAATATTTTTCCCAAATTCTGACTTAAATCAAAATGATACCACAATATGCCTTGGAGATACACTTAATACAGAACCCCAACTTTCAAATGCCCCTTATTTTTACGAATGGAATACAGGAGATACTTCTTCCAATTTAAATATCGCATCTGATGGCATGTATTCTGTTAAAATAACTGATTCTACTGGTTGTTATGTATACTCTGATACAGTTGAAGTATCTGTTGATACGTTCAAAAATTTAGTTTCTATTGGTTCGGATACTAATCTTTGCGCTGGAAACCTGATAGGTTTAATTTCACCATCATCTAATTTAGAAAATTATACTTTTAGTTGGTCAAATGGTGATACGACAAATAATATTAGTATAGATACCTCTGGTAGTTATAGCATAGCAGTTACTAACCAATTTGGATGCATTGGGAAAGATACCATCTATGCTAATATTATTGGCAACGCCCCTATTGTATCATTTAACAGTGACTCTTTATGTTTGGGTGAAACTTATTCCCCAACAAATTCTTCATCGACAACTGATACTTCAACTATAGTTTCATTTGTCTGGGATTTTGGAAATAATGATACAGATACTTCAACTAACCCATCTTATATTTTTTCCTCGCCTGGAATTCATACTGTAACATTAACTGCAACCACTTCTGCAGGGTGTGTCAATTCTACTACAAGGGATGTATTAATATATGATTTACCATTTGCAAATTTTTCAAATGATACGGGTTGTGTATCAAACCAATATTTTTTTATTGATTCAAGCATTGCTCCTTTGGGTGCATCAATAAATCAATGGTATTGGGATTTTGGTGATGGTTCATCTTCTGTTTTCTCAAACCCCTCACATACTTATGCGGTTGATTCAATTTATGATGTTGAATTATTTGTAACTACAGATCAAGGGTGTAGTGATACTTTATCTAAGCCTGTTAATATAGTTTCAACTGCTGCTAAACCTTCTAAACCTGATTTATTATATCCAAAAAATAACGATCAATTAAGTGATTACTCAATTGATTTCACATGGAACGTAGTAAACAATGCTGTTCGATATTCTCTTTTGGTTGATACCAGTAATGCATTTACAAGTGCACAAACATATACCAACATTACAGGTAACAGCATAAAAATAAGTTTGCCTGGTAACCAAACTTATTTCTGGAAAGTAATTGCTTATAACTATTGTAATGATTCAACCAATTCAGAATTTTCAGAATTTTCAGTCTTTTCCCCTTCTGATTTGAATGGGTTAACTCTATGGTTAAGAGCGGATTCAGGTGTTGTAATGACATCTGACACTGTTAGTCAGTGGTCTGATTTAAGCGGAAATGATTTTCATGCTACTCAATTAAATACCCCAAATAAACCTGTATTTATTCCATCTGTATCAGAAATTAATAATTATCCAGCTATATCCTTTGATGGTGCAAACGACTTTCTTAATGGACCACAAATTCCAGGATTAGACACTAGTTCAATTTCTATTTTCATAGTTACAAAAGGAAGGAGCCAAACTGGTGTCGCTGCTGGTTTGTTTAATATTGGCGATAATTCAAATGGTATGTGGTTGTACAGAAGGATGTTTAGTCAACGATTCACATTTACAAATAACAATAGTGGCAATAACCAAATACTAGATGTAAATAATAGCATGCCCAATACTGGCTTTATTTATGGGCTCTATGGGATGATTAAATCATATGAAACAAATACCCGACTTTTTATTAATAGCTCTCAGAGAGCTATTTCCAATAATACAAGTCTTTCGGGTACTTTTTTAAATGACAATTATTTGATAGGTTATGCACAAGGTTTCCAATATTTCAATGGTAGTATTGCTGAAATAATTTTGTTCGATAAATCCCTTGACTCTACAGAGCAAAGACAAGTTGAGTCGTATATTTATAACAAATACGCTCCACCGGTTAATCTTGGCCCGGATATTACCATTCCTTATGGCTTCTGCGATACCACAATCTCTGCCCAAAAAGACTGGCTCACTTCTTATTTGTGGAAAACTGGAGACACTACTGCTTCTATTGATATTCCCTTTCCGGGCGGCAAATTCTGGATAGAAGTGACAAATATTTTTGGTGTAGTATCTTCAGACACCATCAATATCAACTATGATATCACTACCTTCTCAGGCGACACCAGTATCTGCCTGGGCGACACCCTCACCTACAACACCCAAATCAACAAATCCATCTACAATAATTTCGAATGGAATGACGGGGATACCAATACGGTGAAATACATTACAGAAGCGGGTTTTTATTATTATTCGGTACAAGATACTAATACCCCTAGCTGCAGCTTTACCAGCGACACCCTATTTGTACATATAGATTCCTTTGCATTGAGGGATTTGCTGGAGGATAGCGCCAGTCTATGTGCGGGAAATAGTATCGGGGCTATTGACACTATCGGTATTGTGGGTTACAACTGGTCGCCCGGGGGCAATGATCCCACTACTACTGTTACTACAGCCGGCTATTATTACCTGACTGCCACCAACAGTTTGGGTTGTATTGCCAGCGACAGCATTTTGATCAATATAAAGGGCGATGCCCCGGTGGTCAACTTTGCGGTGGACAACAATTGCGAGGGCAGTGCCGTGGAATTTACCGATCAGTCCACAACAAATACGGGCAGTATTGTGTTCTGGCAATGGAACTTTGGCGATCAAAGCAGCGCCCAGGATGAAAACCCCACCCATGTTTACGATACTACCGGCACCTACACCGTTCAGTTGACGGTAGAAACCGACAGCGGCTGTACCGGAACGGGAAGCCAATCAATTGCTGTCAAGCCCCGGCCTATTGCCAATTTTATAAACAATACGACCTGTGCCGGTCAGCCGGTGACTTTCCAGGAGCTCAGTGCTCCACCTTTTGGCAGCTTTATCCTCGACAGAACATGGTATTTGGCCAATGGCGACACCGCCCATGTCATGAACCCGGTGGTACAATACGACTCAGCCGGCAGCTATCCGGTTTATCATATCGTAATTGCCGGCAATGGTTGTAGCGATACCCTTATGAAAGAGGTGGATGTCTTTCCGGCCATTAACCCTGCCATAGAAGCAGAAAACCTCTGCCTCGGTACAGATGTTCAGTTTTTTGACGCTTCCCCCAATTTTTCCAATACAAGTTGGTTCTGGGAGTTTGGGGATGGCAAAACATCTACCCAACAAAATCCAAAAAACAATTACATCCTTTCCGGCCAATACAATGTAGAGCTTACCGTAAGCAATGCAATAGGCTGTACGGAAAGCACGAGCAAACTGATAACCATAGCACCGCAACCACAGGTCAGCTTTTTGGCAACAAGTTCCTGCCCGGGAGTACCTGCCCAATTTTCAGATCAAACGGAATTGATACTTGGAGATTCCATTATTGCCCGCGTTTGGACTTTTGGCGACAGCAGCTTTATTTCGCGCCTGCCCAATCCCATACATACATATAGTGATACCGGCACTTATAATGTGACCCTTGAAATAAAGACCGAAAAAGGCTGTGAATCAGCTGCAACTCAAAGTGTAAATGTGCTCGAGGGACCGGAGGCTGCATTTAATTTCAGTCCGACTTTCGGTGGCGCGCCCCTTGAAGTGAGCTTCAACAATCAAAGTATTGGCGCCACGGACTATTACTGGAATTTTGGTGATGGTTCAGCAATTGACAGTACGCCCGAGCCCGTTCATATTTATACCGGTGAAGGAGATTACGGGATTGTACTTGTAGCAGAAAGTGCTGCCGGATGTACGGATACTGCTTTCAGTTCTATTTTTATTACAGATGCGCTTTACGACCTGATCATTATGGATCTGCTCACTGAGCGCGATGTGAATGAAGATTGTAGTTATAGTTTGTCAACTGCTGTCCGCTTCGCCAACCAGGGCACCTTACCCATTACTTCGGTAAAATTCACCCTGCGCTTAAATGAAAAAATTTCCATCAGTGAAATATGGGAAGGAAACCTACAACCCGGGGATATTGCGGTATATGAATTTACTTCCGCCACTGAAATCCTCGACTGCGACCAGCAATTTTATCTCTGCGTAAACGCGACCTATCCCGATGGGAATGCCGACCAAACTCCGGCCGACAACAAAAGCTGCACAAGTGTGAAACCGGAAATAGTAGTTGGTAGTCTTTTTCCCAATCCCGCTAAGGACATACTTTCTCTGGATCTTATAGCTCCGGCCGCGGCCAATATTAAAATTGAGCTGATCGCATACAATGGGGCGCAACTCGGCACCCTGGTCGATGAGGAAATCCCAAAAGGCTATTCGCACTTTGATTTTGATGTGTCAATGCTGGGAACAGGCGGCTATATCTTAGCCATTACCTACAGGGAAGAAGAAATTTCCAGGAAGTTTGTGGTTTTGAAATAAGGGATTAGCAAAGGGCTATAGGTTTGCAGCCCTGAAAGATACTGTGTTAAAAACCAAAATAAAACCAAAAAAATCACTTTTTTTGTATCAACAGAAATAGGAAGTTTTAAACAGCTATCCTGCGGGCAAGGGAAACCTTGCCCTTTTCTTTCCACTCGTGGTTCTCGTTGTACTTTCTCCCGCTTTTCCACAGGGAATATATCACGACCAACAGCTTTCTCATTACCGCTACCACCCCCTGTTTACTTGTAGCCTGCCTTTGTTCCAGCATCTCGTAAAACGCCCTCATATTTTTGTTGTGCTGTGTTGCGCATAATGCGGGCATATAGAGAGCCTCCCTGATAAACGTGTTCCCTTTCTTCGATATCCTTGTTTTTCCTTGCCGGCTTCCAGACTGGTTTTCGATTACATCAAGACCTGCGTAACTGACCAGTTTTTTAATGCTGCCTACTTTTCTAAACCCATCGGTCTCGGCCAATAGCTTTAGAACGGTTAGTGCCTGGACTCCTTTTATCTCCGTTATCCTTTCCACCTTTTCCCATAGTCCCTTATCTTCTTTTGATAGGGCCAGGATTGCAGCCTCACACTCTTTTATGCTTTTTTTGTGCTCGTTGACCAAATGCTCCATTGCCCCTAAACCCTCCTTGTTTGAATTATGGCTACTGTTGAGGGCATGTAATTGGGATTGGAGAGCGCCCTTGCTTTTCTTAAGCTGGCTTACCGTCCTGCATAAATCCCTGATATGTTTGAAGTTCTCGCTGAGGGGTTCCCATAATTGAAACTTACAGCAAAGGCCGTATTCGGCAATCGCCTTCGCATCGGTTGTATCCGTCTTGGTCTTGACGTTCAAGCTCTTTATAAAGTATTTCACTTTCTGGGGCAATAAAACGCATACCTGCTCACCTTGGTTATGCAAATAATAACATAGGTTCTCGTGATAAACGCCTGTTGCCTCGAGGATATGCGTAAGCCCGACCTCTTTATGGTTGCGCTTTAAGCACCAATCAAGATATTTACGGAATCCCTGGGCATTGTTTTCAAATGACCTTGTACCCTTGGTTATCCTCTGTTGATCCTCAAGCTCCGCTTTAAAGCAAACATCAAATGTCTCGGAAGATACATCGATCCCGACAACGTGTTTTACGATTTTCATAAGTTCTCTTGTTTTTATGGGACTTTCCTTAACCAACCTCGTGATGCTGGATATACCACAATGCGGTATTCCTATGATACTGTTCAGTTTAGAAAGGAAACCATATAGGTGAATAATCTTTCAAGACGATATATTGGCAACCAATTATCAAGGGCGATCCTTACCACCTATATGGCCCCATGTGATGAAAATTTTACTAATTTACTTTGATGTTTGCTAACATACGAGGGCGAAATATCCATAAGGATGTGTGTTAGCGCATCATCATGCAAAATCCTAAGTCTCAATTTCTAATCTCTAAACAAATTCAAAAACCGAAACTCAAATGTTTAAAACATTGATAAATTAACGTCTATAATGGATAAAGGAAAACCGTTCAATCTTTGTGGCAAAGAAATGCGCATTGCATTACCCTGATTTGGGTTGATTGCTTCTTCAAAGTAAAAAAAACCAAGTACCCCGGCTGATCCAGCAGGAAACGGAGCACCAATTTCCCATTCCAATGACGATAGACTTCCCAAGTCTTTGAGACTTTGGAAGTCTTACTAAAACAACATCCAAAACCCTATCAGGCTAGAGTCGTTTCTCCCTCGCAATGTCCTTGATTTTGGGTTTTGATAAAACCACAATAAATACTTTGACACCAGAGCCGAAAGAAAAATTACTTTTCAAAAATTATATGCTTTCCTGCCTTGTCTAATTTTAATTTGTACAGATCTTCAGTTTCTATGCAGGCAAGTATCTTTTTGTACAGATATGTTTTTGATTCATCAGTAATATTTGAAGATCCCATAGAACCAGTTTTAGGATGTACAAACATCAAGTAAAGAGATTCATTTTTGATAAGCAATAGAAAGTAAAACCTAAAAACCTGAGTTCGGAAATTCTTTAGTGCTCAGAATGCCAGAAAATAATGAGATTCGACTGGAAATATTGATGAAATAGCGGGCTATTTTGAAATATTTCTGGGAAGAAGATTGCTGTTTTCTGGCATTTGAAATCCATAAAACGCAATTTGCTGCGTTGCATTTTCTTGGTTTATCCCGATAGACCTTCGCAAATGCGCCTTGCCCATTACGTTTTAATGAATTTCTGAGCTTTTAAATAATTATCGAACGCAGGTTAAAACCTCCACTACCTCCTATCCGCTTTTTAATGTAAGGGGTATCTGTGCTATTATTCAACCTTGTTCCATTGGCAAGTTGATGAACTGTTTTGCCGAAAAAATAACCAATGGTTTGTTTTTCAATATCTCTATAAGTACGCTTGGACTTTAATTTTTCAAAAACCTCCTTAAAATCTTCCAGGCAAAATATTTCCATTATTTAATAAGGGATAGTTTCTTAGTTGTATCAGTGAAATCAGGCATCTTAGGCAGGAAGAAGAAAACTGATTCTATGTCTTCGTATGATTCTTTCAATTCATCAATGGCGTTCTTAAACGCCTTAATTTCTTCTTTTGCAATACCATTTTTCCGTAATTTCCCCATCAATACATATTGGCGAATCAAAGAAGACCTTAAATCTTTTGCAGATGATATCAAATCATTCAAAAGCATAAGAGATTCTTCATCAACATTATCAAACCAGGTTATTTTCTCGATTTTATCACAGATTAAATTCAGCCTATCTGTTTTATCTTTTAGAATACTTTTAAAGTCAAGAATGGCGTCAAGGAAAGCATTCATTCTTTCTTCATCCAACAGTTGGGATTTCTTTTCTTCATATGAAAAATTCCTAACAGTAGAGAATGTATTTTCAATCTCAGATTTATATGCAATATTTTCCATCTTGTCAGTTTCTTTAAGTGAACTTGAGGGTTCTTATAGCAAATATATAAAACCATTGTTAACAAAAACACATGGTTCAAACATCCTTAAACATTTAAGGGTTCAACACGAATTTATGTATTGGAACATTGTCATGTCTGCCCGACTAAAGCCATATCCGCCTGTATGCATTTGGACAGACCTGCTTGTGCATATTCCAAAAACAAGCATTTATCAATTTCCCATTCCAATGACGATAGACTTTCCAATTCCGATGGCAATCGGAATGAGACTTTGGAAGTCTTAGCTTTGCAAAACCACTTCCAGCCAAAACCCACCCGTCAGAGCGGAGTGCCCGCCTGCCGAAAAAGGCTGAAAGAAAGCATAGGCTTTTGTACTAAATCCAGCTAGATGCTGCCGGCCTCAGCATGACGATTTTGATTTTAAGTTTTGGGTAAGACCGGACAGGTCAAAAATATTCACTGATCAAACTACTTGTAATAACTTTCCAGCATATCCCGATAAGCCAGTTCAATTCCCTTATCCAGGGTAGTGCTGCTCTTCCAGCCCAATTGATCCATCCGGGATGTGTCCAAAAGTTTTCTTGGAGTGCCGTCAGGTTTTTCTGTATTGAAAACCAGTTTCCCTTCAAAACCTACAATTGCTTTGATTTTCAGCGCAAGTTCTTTTATTGACAATTCTATACCACTGCCAATATTTACAAAATCCTTTTTATCGTAATTTTCCATCAAAAACAAACAAGCATCGGCAAGGTCATCCACATAAAGAAATTCCCTTAGTGGCTTGCCTGAACCCCAGATTTCAACCGTAGCCTTGTTTTGGATTTTTGCTTCGTGGAATTTACGGAGTAATGCCGGCAATACATGGGAATTATTCAAATCATATTTGTCATTTTGGCCATATAGATTGGTGGGCATAACTGAGAAAAAATTACACCCATATTGACGGTTATAATATTCACACATTTTAATCCCCGCTATTTTAGCCAGGGCATAAGCTTCATTTGTGGGTTCAAGATAATCGCTCAACAAATATATTTCTTTTAAGGGCTGGGGAGCCATTTTAGGATAAATACAAGAAGATCCGAGGAACAACAACTTCTTGACTTTGTTTAAATACGAATGATGGATGACATGATTTTGTATCATGATATTATCATATAAAAACTCAGAAGGATATGTGCTGTTAGCCTGAATGCCTCCTACTTTTCCCGCTGCCAAAAATACATATTCAGGTTTTTCTGAGTTAAAAAAATCACTTGTGGCTTTTTGATCTCTCAAGTCAAGTTCATTTGAACTATACAATATCAGATTATCAAAACCTTCATTTTCAAGTCGTCTGCATATTGCAGAGCCCACCAATCCATTGTGACCTGCTATATATATTTTATCTTTCTTTTCCATGTTCTATATAAGTTAGCTATTAATTTGCTTTATTGCTGTATATTTTAACTATATCTCTTAAGATTATTTTACTGAGCAACGATTTATTTGTATTCTACACAATGACAGACAGAATTGATCTTAAAAAATCACAATTATCCCATAGATTTTAATTTTAAACAAATTTAAAATATTTTCCGTGCAGTTTGGTCGAGCAACAATATGCTAATATAAAATGGCTAAATAGTACAAATGTCAAAAATCACCCTGTTTTTCAGTGACTTACAGAAGTGTGATGTATTTTTTTAAAGAAAAGCTTGGTTTGCTAATTTATTAAAAATATCTTTGCAGACCATTTCGGTAAAAATAAAAAATACATTGTGGATACTTTAAGCTACAAAACTGTTTCAGCCAATGACAAGCTCGTAAAAAGAGCCTGGTATATTATTGATGCTGAAGATCAGGTACTGGGAAGAATGTCGAGTAAAATCGCGCATGTTCTCCGCGGAAAAAACAAAGCCTATTTCACCCCTCATCACGATTGCGGTGATTATGTGGTTGTAATCAATGCCGAAAAGGTAAAACTGACCGGCAAGAAACTTACAGATAAAAAATATGTGCACTATACCGGCTATCCGGGAGGTCAGCGCTTTGCCAATCCCAGGCTGATGCTTGAGAAAAAGCCAGAATTCCTGGTAGAAAATGCAGTGCGTGGAATGTTACCGAAAAATGCACTGGGCAGGCAAATGTTTAAAAAATTATTTGTGTACGCAGGAACAGAACATCCTCATACAGCACAGAAACCCGAAACTTTAAAATTATAATTATGGCAAGAGTGAATGCTGTAGGAAGAAGAAAAGCTTCTATTGCGCGTGTCTATCTCGAAAAAGGTAAAGGCAAGATCAGTGTGAATGGCACTGACTATAAAGAATATTTCCCGGTAGTACACCTGAGAAATCATTTGGATGATCCTTTTAAAGCTATTGACGCAGCAGATGCCTACGATGTAGTTATCAAAGTGAATGGCGGAGGGAAAAAAGGACAGGCAGAGGCCATTAAACTCGGTATCGCAAGAGCACTGATAAAATTGGACGAAGAACTGCGCCCGACTTTGAAAAAAGCCGGTTACCTGTTCAGAGACCCAAGAGTTGTAGAGCGTAAAAAGCCGGGATTGAGAAAAGCCCGTAAGAGAGACCAATTCAGTAAACGTTAATTTGAATTTAATAATAGCATGGAGCAATTAGAATATAAAAAAATGCTTGAAGCAGGGGTTCATTTCGGACACCTCAAAAAGAAGTGGAATCCAAAAATGTCTCCTTATATCTTTATGGAGAAAAAAGGCATCCACCTTATAGACCTCTACAAAACACAGGATAAGCTGGAAACGGCTGCGAATGCAGTAAAATCTATTGCGCGCACCGGAAAGAAAGTCCTCTTTGTAGCGACTAAAAAACAAGCCAAAGACTTTGTGAAAGAATGTGCCACAAGTGTCAATATGCCCTTTGTTACCGAAAGATGGCTGGGTGGTATGCTGACCAACTTCGCTACCATTCGCAAGTCTATCAGAAAGATGCAAACCATTGAGAAAATGCTCAGTGATGGCACTTTTGAAAACATAACGAAAAAGGAAAAGCTGGTGCTTTCCCGCGAAAAAGAAAAACTTGAACGCGTTATTGGTGGTATCGCAGGACTTTCACGCATACCCGCTGCAATTTTCATAGTGGATATCAGTCATGAGCACATTGCACTGGCAGAAGCCAACAAACTGAATATGACAAGTATTGCTATGGTGGACACCAATTCCAACCCCAATACCGTTGACTTTCCTATTCCAGCAAATGACGATGCTTCCAAGTCTATTCACCTGATTGTAGAATACGTTACAGAGGCAATTAAAGAAGGTTTGATGGAGCGTCAAAAAGACAAGGCAGAAGTGGAAGCTGCAAAGGCTGCTAAAGAAGAGGAAGAAGATGACGATGTATTGACACAGGAAGAAGAAAAGAAGAAAAAGAAATTAGAAAAACAGGCCCAGGAAGAAGATGAGAAGGGAGAAGACACAACTGTGAAAAAAGCCAAGAAAAAAATTGTTACAAAAAAACCTAAAAAAGATTAGATAAATGGGAATTAGTGCCGCTCAGGTAAATGAGCTAAGAAAGATGACAGGTGCAGGCCTTATGGACTGCAAAAAAGCATTGACAGAAGCAGAAGGAAATATTGATAATGCTGTTGATCTGCTTAGAAAAAAAGGACAGAAAGTTTCCGCTTTACGAGCGGGAAGAGCAGCTACCGAAGGTGTTATTGTAGCTCTTGTAAATGACAATAAAGATTTTGGTGTTGCGATTCACCTCAGTAGTGAAACGGATTTTGTTGCCAAAAATGACGATTTTGTTGCCCTGGCTGATAAAGCTGCTAAACTGGCCCTGGAAAAACGTCCTGAAAATCTCGAAGCATTATTAAACCTCGAACTGGACGGTTTGAAGCTCAGTGAAAAAGTGATTGAGCTGGTGGGCAAAATCAATGAAAAAATAGAACTTTCCAATTATGTTACACTTAGTGCAGATGCAGTTGTGCCATATATACATGCAGGCAATAAAATCGGTGTGCTTGTAGGACTCAACAAATCGGGTGAAAAAGCTGCTGCTGTTGGAAGGGATATTGCCATGCAAATTGCAGCAATGAATCCCATTGCTTTGGATCAGGATGGAGTAGAACAATCCGTGATTGATCGGGAAATGGACTTAGGCAAAGAGAAAGCGCTAGCTGAGGGAAAACCTGAAAATATTGTAGAAAAAATTGCTGAAGGAACTGTTAAGAAATTCCTGAAAGAAAATACCCTGCTGAATCAGCAATTTGTTAAAGACTCCTCTAAGACAGTTGCACAAGTGCTGAAAGAAACCGAAGATGGTCTCAAGATTGTATCTTTCAGGCGATTGGCACTTGGGTAGTCGAGAGTAGTTCAAACTAAAGAGTAATACCAATTTTAATTACTTAATGCCGAAGTACCTGCTCCTATTAAAGCCATTTTCCAAAGGTTCACCAGGGAGGACATTCGGGCATAATCGACTTTTCGGGCAGTCAAGACCTTGTTGTTCATGGGTATATTTAAACACAATCGGTATAACATACTTTTGAAAATAATTGCGACCAATTCCCGAAAGCCGGAAAGACATAGCATCAATAAAATTTTTACCTTTGACTGCCTAAAAACAAACGTACATGAAAGGGATAATACTGGCAGGAGGTTCCGGTACAAGGCTTTACCCTATTACATATGCCATCAGCAAGCAGATCATGCCTATTTACGACAAGCCGATGATTTATTATCCGCTGTCGGTGCTGATGATGTCGGGAATCAACGAAATTCTCATCATATCCACACCTGAGGATTTGCCCAATTTCAAACGATTGCTCGGTGATGGCAGCCATGTTGGTTGCCGTTTTTCCTATGCAGAGCAGCCCGAACCCAAAGGGCTGGCACAGGCATTTACAATTGGAGAGGAATTTATCGGAAATGACAATGTAGCATTGATTTTGGGCGATAATATCTTCTATGGCTCCGGCCTGCAGGACTTACTTACGGCAAATACCAATCCCGAAGGAGGCATTATTTATGCATACCATGTTTCGGATCCCGAGCGCTATGGCGTGGTGGAGTTTGATGAAAACAAAAGGGCCATTTCAATTGAGGAAAAACCCCAAAACCCGAAATCGAGCTATGCAGTACCGGGCTTGTATTTTTACGACAATGATGTGGTAGAAATTGCCAAAAACATTAAACCCAGTGCGCGAGGGGAATATGAAATTACCGATGTCAATAAAGAATACCTGAAAAGAAACAAACTCAGGGTTTCAATACTTTCGCGCGGAACCGCCTGGTTAGATACAGGGACTTTTCAATCGCTGATGCAGGCCAGTCAATTTGTACAGGTAATAGAAGAAAGGCAGGGACTGAAAATCGGTTGCATAGAGGAGATCGCCTACAAAAAAGGTTTTATTGACAAATCCCAACTGGAAAAATTGGCACAGCCCCTGCTTAAAAGTGGCTATGGAGAATATTTGCTTAAATTAATGAAGAAATAGGCATTCAATCGGCAATTGATTCTTATCATTGCTAAAAATTTTATTGATGAGAAAAATACTTGTAACAGGAGGCGCGGGCTTTATCGCCAGTTCGTTGGCTGAAAAACTGATCAGCGATCCTGAAAATTTCGTTGTAATAGTAGACAATTTGCTCACCGGAAAAAAGAAAAGGCTTCCTAAAACAAAAAACCAGGACAACTGGAAATTTATCAAATGCGATGTCAATATTCTGGAAGATATTTCCCCACTCATGGTCTCCTACAGTTTTGATTATGTGTTTCATTATGCTGCTGTTGTAGGTGTTCAGCGTACTTTGGAAAATCCTGTAATGGTATTAAATGACATCGAAGGGATTAAAAACATTTTAAACCTTTCGAAAAACACTGGTGTGAAACGGGTGTTTTATGCCAGTTCATCTGAGGTGTATGGCGAACCCACTACTTTGCCGCAAAACGAATATACTACTCCGCTCAACTCGCGCCTGCCCTATGCAGTAGTAAAAAATATCGGGGAAGCATTTTGTCGCTCCTACAAAAAAGAATACAACCTGGATTATACCATTTTCAGATTTTTCAATACCTATGGACCTAAACAAAGTATAGACTTTGTAATGTCCAGATTTATAAGAATGGCATTGAAAAATGAGGATATTACCATTTATGGAGATGGCACACAAACACGAACTTTCTGTTATATAGACGACAATATTCAGGCGACCACCAATACCCTCTATAATAGCAAATGTGTAAACGATATAGTGAACATCGGTTCAGATATTGAGATTTCTGTAAAAGAGCTGGCTGAAAAAATTATTGAATTCACCAATTCCAAGTCTAAAATCGTTCATTTGCCACCATTGCAAGAAGGTGATATGAAAAGAAGAGTACCGGATATCAGCAAAATGAAAGAATTGATGGGACAAGAATTGATTTCTCTTGAAGAAGGAGTGAAAATGGTCGTTGAAAAAAGTTTCTTTGTAAAGTAAACAGCTTTTATGGCTAAAAAAATTCTTGTAAGTGGGGCTTGTGGCTACATCGGCTCACATACTTTGGTCGATCTTATCGAAAAGGGTTTTGAAGTCATTTCAGTTGACAATTTATCCAGGGGAAATATCAAAACCCTTGAAGGAATAAAAAAAATCACCGGAACAGAAGTTGACAATTACCTCGTTGATCTCTGTGATATTGATGCCACCCGGCAAATTTTCAAAGAAAATACAGACATTGAGGGAATCATCCACTTTGCGGCCTATAAAACGGTTCCAGAATCGGTAAAATATCCGCTCAAATACTTTAAAAACAACCTCAATTCCCTGCTCAATTTGCTGGAATGTGCCCAGGAATTTCAGGTAGAAAATTTTGTTTTTTCTTCTTCCTGTTCGGTTTATGGCAATGTGACCAAATTACCCGTGGATGAATCAAACCCACTGGGAGAAGCAGAATGCGCCTATGCCCGTACCAAACAAATGGGCGAGCAAATATTAGCGGATTTTGGAAAAGCCAACCCCAACATCAAACAGATTGCGTTGCGCTATTTCAATCCTGTAGGCGCGCATGAGTCTGCCTTGTTGGGCGAATATGCAGAACAACCTGAGAATCTTGTTCCTGTAATTACCCAGACCGCCATTGGCCGCAGAAAAAGCATGCAGGTACACGGAACGGATTACAATACCCGCGATGGCAGCTGCATCCGGGATTATATTCATGTGATGGACATTGCCGATGCGCATACCAAGGCGTTGGAATATTTGCAAACAGGAAAAAATAAAGCGCAATTTGAAATTTTCAATCTTGGGACAGGAAATGGTGTAAGTGTACTGGAAGCCATTAAAGCATTTGAAAAGTTAAGCGGCCAAAAGCTCAACTATACAACAGGCCCACGAAGAGCCGGTGATGTAGAAGCGATTTATGCCGACAATAAAAAAGCAGCTGAATTGCTGAACTGGAAAGCTAAGAGAGGTATAGAAGAAATGATGGACAGTGCCTGGCGCTGGGAGCAGAATCTAAAAAAGCAATAATCAATCGCTTTTCTTTATCGGTCCCGGAACAAACGCATTGGTCCTTTTGGCATATGCCTCAAATTCAGGATTGCCTTCGTATTTCTTTTCGAGCATGGCCACTCCCGATACTTTCAGCAATAAATAAGTAATCACCAGGGGACTGATTATGGAAATCAAAACCATTCCCGAAGGATAAGCAATAAGAAAAATACCCCACCATAAAAGGGCCTCGCCAAAATAATTGGGATGCCGGGTGTATTTCCACAGCCCTTCCTGCATGATTTTCCCTTTGTTTTCAGGTTTTGCCTTGAAGCTGGATTTTTGATAATCTCCCACCGCTTCAAAATAAAAACCGATAAGCCAGAACAGCAGTCCAATAATTTCCGATACACCAAAACCGGGATAAGCCCTGTAGTTCACAATGATTATCGGTAGCGCGATAATATACATAAACAGACCCTGCAACATAAATACCTGGAAAAACGCCCGGATTGAAGCGTATTTACCCCATTCCTCTCGCCACTTTTTGTAGCGGAAATCCTCTCCTTTTCCTTTGTTGCGATTAAAAATATAAATGAACAAGCGCAAGGCCCAGATTATAGTTGCTACTCCTATCAGCAACTGGGTAATTTCAATGTATTCTGCCTGAAAAAGCGTTACAAAATAAACCAGCACAAAACCAGGTCCCCAGGCAATATCCGCAATGCTGTTGTCCTCCAGGAATTGCGCGATCAAAAACAAGATCAGCATATAAACAAAAATGGCAAGTGCGGCTGCAAGAAAGGGGTTCATAAATTTATTTAAAATAACGTCAATAATGGACAAGGGAAAACAGTTCAATCTTTGCGAAGTGGGCATTCAAAATAAACAAACGCTGGAACAAAGCTTGTGCTTAGGGAGACCGGGAAGCTCCGAAGCATTGAGGAGATCACCCGGTCGAACTTAGCACAGGCAAAGTGGAGGCGTTTTGTTTTTTTGCCGCCCTTGAATTTTTCTTTCTTTTTTTTCAAGAAAAAAGAAAAATAGAAGACAAAGTTTTGATTTTCAATAATTTAAAATTTTACATTGACAAGAAATATTTTCATTATAAAAGTTTAATCTGTGTTTTGAATTTAAAATTGCTTGAACCATTATTCATGTTTAGATAAAAACATTCCAAAAAGAATTTGTTTACTGCCTGACCTTATGGAATTATCAAAACAATACTGCCTTCGGGCACCAAATCATAAAGTTCGATTACTTCATTGTTCTTCATTCTTATACAACCATGCGAGGCCGGCTTTCCGATCAGCCCTTCCTCAGCAGTGCCGTGAATATAAATGTATCGGTCGAAGGAGCTGATGCCCTTTCCACTGTTTTTTCCGGGTTCCAAACCTTCCAGCCAAAGAATCCGGGTGGTCACATGGTCTTCTTCTTTGTCGGTATCATCGGTATAGATTTTGGCAATTTCCCCGGTGAATTTTCTTCCCCTAAAAATAGCCCCCAATGGCGCATCATCACCAAATTTGTATTTTACCTTATGATAACCCAAAGGCGTTTTGTTGCTGCCCCCCTCACTGCCAATGCCGTATTTGCTGGCAGACACAGCATAGCATTTTCTTTGTTTATTGTCTTGTATAAGATAAAGCTCCTGCGATGAAATTTTAACAATCAGAAGTGGGGCTTCCACTGAATAATTATATTGCTCAATGGCCTGATCCCGATATGCCTCCCACCAATTTGCTTTGTCCTGTACTTTCATTATTGTAAAATTTAGAAAGAAAATAGCAAAACACAGAAATAGGAAAATAACTTTAGTTCTTAAAAATTTCATTTTTATCGTTTAATTTCAGAATTATGACCGATTTAGGCATAAATTATTCAAAAATTTTAGCTTAATTTGGGCTTTGTTTCAAATAGCTCTTAATATTTTTTATAAATGAAGAAAATCATAGCAATCATACGCTCTTCAAAATTCGAGGAAGTTCGCGAAGCACTTTCAGGCATAGGCATCAATTTTTTTACTTTTTTGGAAGTTAAGGGTTTTGGCCGTCAAAAAGGAGAAGAAGTTTCCTACCGGGGTGCCGTTTATGATGTCGGTTATATTGCCCGCATACAGTTGGAGCTGATTGTTCCCGAAGACCAGGAGGATGCCGTTGTGAATTGCATTCGGGCTGCTGCACAAACAGGAGAAGTGGGCGATGGTAAAATTTTTGTCTCCAATATTGACCGCGTTGTCAGCATCCGCACCGGGGACGAAGGAATTAAAGGACTTTAATAATTTAATAGACAATGGAAGTGATCAGTTTCACAGTGGATAACCTATGGTTGATGATGGCCACCATTTTGGTTTTTGTAATGCATTTGGGCTTTGCTGCCCTTGAAGCGGGACTCACCCGGGCAAAAAACACGGTAAACATCATGTTTAAAAACACGATGATCCTCAGTATCGGGATTTTGTCCTATGCCTTTATTGGTTTCAATTTGATGTATCCCGGAGCCGGCTTTGAAGGAGCTGTTTTTGGATTTGCAGGAATTGGTCTGGAATTGCCCTCGGGCGGTTTGACCCCGGCCTATAGCGGATCATACACCTATTGGACCGATTTTCTGTTTCAGGCCATGTTTGCCGCAACTGCCGCCACGATAGTTTCGGGAGCTGTTGCAGAAAGAATAAAAATGCTGCCTTTTTTGTTTTTTGCTGCCATTTATGTGGCCATTTGCTATCCGGTGGTGGGCATGTGGAAATGGGGCGGTGGATTTCTCGATACCCTGGCAGTGCCCTTTTACGATTTTGCCGGCTCTTCCATTGTGCACTCCTTTGGAGGCTGGGGCGCATTGGTAGCGGCCTGGCTGCTGGGGCCCAGGGCAGGAAAATACCTCAACGGAAAAATCAAGCCCATTCCCGGGCACTCTATTCCCTTTGCCGTTATCGGTGTGTTTTTGTTGTGGTTTGGCTGGTTTGGTTTCAATGGCGGTTCGGTGCTTTCTGCCGATGCCGCAACGGTGTCGCTGGTATTTGTCACTACCAGTATTTCTGCATCAGCCGGGGCTATCGGAGCCTTTCTGGCTTCTTATGTCTTATTTAAAAAACCGGATTTGACGATGGTGCTCAATGGCATTTTGGGCGGATTGGTAGGCATTACTGCCGGAGCAGATTTAATGAGTCTGAACGAAGCGGGCATCATTGGCCTGATCGGTGGATTTTTGGTGGTGTTTGCCGTGGTGTTTTTCGACCGCATAAAGATAGACGATCCCGTAGGTGCCATTTCCGTGCATTTGATTTGTGGCATTTGGGGAACGCTTGCTGTGGGGATTTTTGGAAACCTTGCAAGCGGTGCTCAGCTATTCAGCCAGTTGAAAGGAATAGTGGCCATTGGGCTTTTTTCATTTGCCTGCGCTTTTATCATTTTGTTCTTGCTCAAAAAGACAGTGGGCATACGTGTAAGCGAATCGGAAGAAGAACGGGGCCTGGACATTTCCGAACACGGCATGAACGCCTATCCGGATTATATGATGAAGTAGGGTTTATATTCCGTGAATGGGTACAAAAAAATGAACAACTGAAGGAATTAACGTTAATTTCTTTAGTATAAGCTCCCGCTGGCCCAAGCCAAATGACAGAAGTTGAGGAAAATCACAGGATATTTCTGATGATCATCACAATCCATTACAGGACTAAAAATTTAATGTTATTGATCAAGCATTTATTCACTTTCCTCTCATACCCTTCACAAAATCCATTTTTACATTTTTAATTTAAAGTAAATTTTGTATATTCAAATGTGAACATAAGCTGATTCATTATGAAGAATAAAAAATTACTCTCAAATATTACTGGCTCATCAATAATAAAAAGCAGAAAGCTATTTTCAATTTTAAGATTTTATTCTTTCGGTTTTAAAATACATATACTCATTATAGCCCACTTATTTGTCCTGTCTTATTCTCACGCCCAAAACGTAGGTATAGGAAGTACGCCCCACCCCAGTGCCAAACTTGAAATTAATGCAAACGATGCAGGTGTCCTTATTCCGAAAGTTAATTTAACCGGAGCAAATGATGCGGTAACAATACCCTCGCCCGCTATGGGCCTAATGTTGTGGAACACAGCTTCAAACTGGGGGACAGCCGGATTTTATTTCAATGCAGGAACAACGGCCTCGCCCAACTGGATTAGGCTCGCCACAGAAAACGACAAAGACCACGATTGGTATGAACAAGGAACCACCACTGCTCCCGGCAATATCAACGATAATATTTATACCCAGGGGAATGTTGGGATTGGCACCAATAGCACAACTGACAGACTTGATGTAAACGGCACAACTCGCTTGAGAGACGATGTGCTGATGGAAGGTGGTGCTGATGCCCTTACATTTTCAAGCTGGGCAAGCATGGGATACACCGATGGTAACGGGCGTTTTAATATATATGAGAATGCCACTAATGCAGGAACTGAATATTTGCAATCTGAGCAGGCCAATAGAATAACCATGCACACTGATGGTATAAAATTTTATACCGCTCCCTCAGGTACAGCAGGCGATCCAATCGCGTGGGATGAACGCCTTAGAATTGCCAATAACGGATATGTGGGTATTGGTATCACCGGTCCTTCCTCTCAATTACATACCTCGGGTGGAGTTAGGTTTGAAACCCTGGCGGGCGGTGGTGATCGATATGTAAAGACCGACAACAACGGTCTGCTTTCTGCTTCAGCAACTGTGCCCTGGGTCGATATTTCTGGAGCTCCTACCATAAAAGGAAACAAATGGGACGGTACTGATAATACCAGTGGTGATATTGGAAGAAGCGGCAATGTTGGCATAGGGACGACTGCCCCTGCAGATCAACTTCATGTAAATGGTTTTATCCGGCTTCCGGGCAGCGAAGGCAATGATTACCAAATAAGGGCCGGACAAAATGTTGCTACGGGCGTGGTGGTTCGAGCCATCAGCAACCCATCGAATGAAAACCCCATTTTTGCCGTAGAATCCTCGGGGGGTGCTACGCGTTTTGGTGTAACACAAGGAACCGGTGCATGGGCAAGAGACGGGTTTTGGTCCGGCACCTATGACAATGGGGGACTTTCCCAGGATGTGGGCATGGTCCACACTGGACAAAGCATGCGCCTACTTGCAGGTGCTTCCGAAAGAGTTAGGATAATGGACAATGGCAACGTGGGAATAAACACTACAAATCCCCAGGGAAGATTGCATGTAGTGGGCGATTTTTATAACCAGGAATCCGCTTATGGTGAGTCAACATTCCTTACAGGAGGTTTATGGCTGATGCGTACCGTTGATATTCAGACCCACGGTACAGGCATTAATAATAGTGTTGTTTTGATACATTGTGAGATTGATTATTATAAAACAAGCTCTTCCACCTATGTGGTATTCGGATTGTACAGAAACGGCTCCCAAATATCTGAGATTTCTGAATATTCGCAAGTAAATGTAGATAAAACCATACACCTGCAATGGGTAGATGAGCCACCGGCAGGAAACAATAAGTACGAGATTTATGTGTATTATCCATCAGGAGGGATGACCTACTACGGACATGGATTAAATGTTACTGAAATCAAACGATAACCAAAAATATTTTTATCATGAAAACGATAGTTAATTTTTTAATGATAGGGTTGTTGAGCATAGGTTTTGTAAATGCTCAAACTACGGATAATTGCCAGGATGAATTGCTCAGAGCCTCTTTCGCAGCAAAGGATTTAGTGCCTGTTTTTCAAACGCCATACGGAAAGGCCTGTGGCAAGATTTTGTTGGATGCACATATCAACTTGTTGCCCTACCCGGATTTACCCACCGAAAATATACCGAAAGAAGACAAAGCAAATTACCTGTCTTTGTATGAAAAGCTTTCGGCATTGAGAAAAAACCCGCCTTCATGGGATGAAATTGTGCGAAATGAAGAACAGAAAGTTGCGGCAGAATTTATGCCTCCCACAGCACCCGTTTTTGTTGGTGATGCGGAAGTTGATCCTGAAACAGCAGAAAAATACAAACACATGAACAGGCACTACTCCAAAGTTGCCGGAAAATCCGTGGAACAAACAATTTCTGAATAGACGTTTATTTGGGCACGCACTATATATCGTCTATGCTGCAAATGGATGTCAACCTTCCAGTTTTATACCCCAAAAGTGAGCTCAAAACTCACATTTCAGACATGAAAACTCATCCCCCTACTTTTTAACCACCTTAAAAGTATAATTTTCTTCAGCCGCAATATTGACAAAATATAGCCCGGGAGAAAGGCCGCTTAAATCAAGGCTAGTGAGCGATACATGCAGTTTGCCGCTCAAAACGGTTTTTCCCGTAAGTTCAAAAACACGAAAAGGGCTTTCGCTATATTCATCCGGGGCTTGGATATGAATTTGATCTTTGGCAGGGTTGGGATACAAGATAAATTCAGGATCATCAATGGTTCTGACCGAAACAGTGTCCTCATCCGGTGGCGGGGCATTGCCGCAGGTAGTGGAAAACAATGCACCACTGTTGTTCCTGATCCGCGCGGGAATATCAGAGGAATTGATGGCATTGGGAGGGCCTATTTTTCCCCATTGATCACTGCTTACAAAATCAGGACGGGAAGTATAGGCGTAGGAAATATCGGCCAGGCTGTCCGTACCAGGCGGGTCAATGCTTCCTTTGTTGTTGTTGCCATAAATAAAATGATCAGTTCCCTGTAAGTTATAATTCACCAGGCTGTAGGGTGTGTTTTCATTGGTGACTTCATTGCCCAAAAAATTTTGTCGTGGAGAAGTGTTGTCGCTGAAGAAAATGCCGTATTTATTGGCACGGTTGCGCAGGAATGTATTGTAAGGCCCATTGGCGCCATGCGAATTGTCGATCACTATATTCTGGCAGATGTTTTGCTCAAATAGATTGGCATAGACATAGTTGCCATGTAAAACCAATTCCCCTGCATAATCACCCCCAACCGGAGGGTTGCCGATTTCCCAATAAGGATCAAAAGAATAGTTGAATGCAGCTACATTGCCATTGGCTCCTGCCTGTAAGAGAATAGAATGTCTGAGGTGTTCAAAGATATTGTCTTCCGCCAGGCATTCATTGCTTGTAAAATGCCAGACCAACCCATAGGCCCTGCCGCCCCCGCCATACTCAAAACCGTGGTGAAAATAGGATTTGCTCAATGTCAGGTTGGAGGAATAATTGCTTTCCATATGGCTGAATGTGCAGTTCTCTGATTCTATGCCATTGACCCAACAATTTTCAGCATAACTGAAAATAATATTGGAACTCTGCTGTGGGGCTGTGTTGTCCAGCCTTAGGATTTTCAGGCATTCAATTCCCACATTACGCACCATGTTGAGCTTTTTTACACGTGGATTTCGCAGGATATCGTAATCCATTCTCAGGGGTGAAGCCAATGTAAGTGTATTGTTCTGGACAGACTCAATTTTAACAACCTGTCCTACCGTTCCTTCCGCCCAGCTTGAAGTCACCCAATCGCTGTCGTTTTGTGAAATATGGATCCAGTCGCCTGCGGTAAATGCGCTGGCATCCGTTAGTGTAATCTCCTGATCTCCTTTGGCAGCAGCCGCAGAAAAGTCACTGATGATATTGGTGGCAGAACCCTGAATGCGAATGGAATGGCCATTTCCGCCCTGGTCAAAGATCAATTGTGTGGTATCCGGTCCGGCACCTTTTATGATCTTGTTTGACTGGAGCTGAATGGATTGATTGAAGAGAAAATTGCCCTCCGGAAACTGAAAGATCACCCCGGGACTGTAGCTGAGGTTGAGCAGGCTATCCATCACAGAGTCATTTGGTGTGATGCTGTCGCCAATCAGTCCGGCATTTTCAAGTGCTATAATTTCAAACCCCGCAGTTGAAGTATCATTCAACCCGGCCAGCGTCCAGTCCACAGAGCGGTTGGATGGGAGGGTTTGGGCGAAGCCATGCATAAATAATCCCAGAAGAGTCGTGATTGTAAAAATCGATCTTAGATGCTTCATAGGATTTACTATTTACAAAGAACAGTGTGCTCATGCTTAAACACACGCAATTTTCTCCACCCTTCGTTGATGACGGCCACCTTCAAATTCAGTAGCCAAAAAGGTTTCTACAATCTGTAATGCCTCGGGCAAGGTCACAAAGCGTGCAGGCACACAAATGACATTGGCATCATTGTGTTGTCGGGATAATTTGGAAATTTCCTTTTCCCAGGCTATCGCAGCACGAATATTTTGATGTTTGTTGGCTGTCATGGCCACTCCGTTGGCACTGCCACAAATGAGAATGCCCATTTTATAATCTCCGGTATCGAGCGCATTGCAAACAGGGTGTACAAAATCGGGGTAATCCACCGAATCTTTATTGAAGGTTCCGAAATTTTTAATCGAATAGCCTTTGGCTTCCAATGCTTCTATAATGGCTTCCTTGTAATCATAACCAGCATGATCTGCGCCTATTCCTATTTTAATTTTTTCCATGATCTATGAGTTTAGTTCTTCTTCAATTTTTGCCGCTACCGAGGCAGAAATAAATATACTGATTTCATACAAGAAATACACCGGCACAAAAACCAATAGCATGGTGCCTACATCAGCGGGAGTGATTACCGCAGAAACAGCCAAAATTGCCACAACAGCATGTCTTCTGTATTCCCGCATCATTCCGGGAGTAAGCAAACCTATCTTTGAAAGGAAATAGACCAGCATAGGCAATTCAAAGATCAATCCTGATGCCAGCACAAACATGGTGAGAAAACTCACGTAATTTGTCAGCGTAAAATCATTGCTCACCAATTCACTTACTTGATAATTGGAAAAAAAGTTAATCGCAAATGGTGTAAGGATAAAGTAACCAAAGCTTACGCCTAAAAAGAAAAGCAAAGAACTAAAAAACACAATTCCCCTTGTATATCGAATTTCCTTTTGGTACAGTCCCGGGCGGATAAATTTCCACAACTCCCACAGGGTATAGGGAAAGCCCATTACAAAGCCAAACACAAAAGAAACCTTCAGGTGCACCAAAAACTGTCCGGCCATTTCAATATTGATAAAACGCAAATTCAGTTTTTCGATACACAGCATATTTCCCAGGGAAAGTGCTTCAGATAAAGCACACAATCCTCGGTAAGTTGGAAAATCCAGTTTGGTAGGGCCAAAAATCAAAGTATCGAATACAAAACCTTTGAAAAGAAATGTAGCAATGGTAAAAATCAAAATGGACAATACAGCCCTGACTACATGCCAGCGCAAAGATTCCAAATGATCGATAAAACTCATTTCGGTGTCTTCTATGCTGCCGTCTTCACGAACATTGACCTTGTCAACATCTATTTGATCGAGTGCCATCTTTTAGAAATCGCTTTCAAGAATCTCAAATATTTCTCCCAGGTTGGGAGATAATATAATTTCAGTCCTGCGGTTTTTGGCACGGCCATCTTTAGTTGAATTATCTGCTACGGGCACATGTTCTCCGCGACCCGAAGCCACTACCATTTCAGGATCGATATTGCCTTTATCAAGCAGAATGCGCACAATAGATGTGGCGCGCAATACACTCAAATCCCAGTTGTCTTTAAAGGAAGCATTGGTACCTACGGGAACATTATCGGTATGCCCCTCTATCAGGATATTGATTTCTGTCTGTTTGTCCAATACCCGTGCAAGTTTACTCAAAGCATCTACACCTTTGGCATCTACAGCAGTACTGCCCGATTGGAACAGGAGTTTTTCGGCAAGGGAAACATAAATTTTTCCATCTCTGATCTCTACGCTCAACTCGTCTTTATCAAAATTGAGCAATGCCTGTTCAATCCTGTTTTTCAGTCCGCTGATTTTTTCTTCCCTTTCTTTTAGCAAGCGCTGCAATTCTTCTATGGTAGCCTCTTTTTGTTTAATAGCGGCTTGCAGGACATCCATTTCCTGCTGCTGTTTTTTTAAGGATTTTTCTTTTTCAGTGAGCGTAGCATTCTTTGAAGCGACTTCCCTTTTTTGCTTTTCCAACTCGGAAAGCAGGCGTTGTTTTTGCGCAGAAGATGCAGAAAGCAGTTTTTTATTCTGATCTACTAAATCTTCATAGAGCTTATTCAATTCTTTGTTTTTGCTTTGCTCAGCTCTTAATTTCTGTCCGAGTTTAGTAGTATCATTTTTTAGCGTAGCATTTTGCTTTCCAAAAAAATCAGCTTTGGCTTCTAGCCCGGCATTGGCTTCAACAGCTCCTTCCAATTTGTTTTCCAGCGCTTCGTTTTCCAATTCTAATTGTTTTATTTCTCCGCTTTGCTCTGTAAATTTTTTCTTGGAGACACAAGAGGACAAAAAGAAAAGCGATAAGATCAGGATATATTTGGTTTTCATAAGATTGGCTTTAGAATGCAAAGTTATACAATTTCTTTGGCCTGATATCCAATATTATCTTGCCTTTTAAACCGGACTATACATGCTTCTGCACTATAAAATATGCGAATTATATAAATCTTTGTAACTTCCCGAACCCATTTAGTAGCACCTTGCTATTTTATTGGAAAATTATTGTTGTCGAACCCTATTATTCAGTACCATGATTAGAAAAATTTTCTTTTTTACAGTAATAGCTGTACTGCTGTATCTGTCCCTTAATGCCCAGCAAACTACATTTAGGATAAACTATGATGTACAATTATTTGATATTCCGGTAGCTTCAACCGAGGCACTAACCCAGGATAATTACATTTTTTCAGGCACACATGCATTATCATCTTCTGTTTTGCAGGTTGATGCAATCGGAAGTCTTGTCTGGGGAAAAAATTATTCTGGATATACATTTGGAGATGTCAAAAGAGACGATGCATTAAACAGGTATTTTGTTTGCGGAGGGGGAACAAGCAGTTCTTCTTCAGCATTTTTAATGTTTTTGGATGCCAGCGGAAACACACTTTCTGCAAGAAATTTCTCGATATCCCAGGCAGATGGGGCGTTTTTTAATAGAGCAATCAAAACCAGCGATGGCGGATATGTTTGCGTAGGGCATGTAATCGGATACGATCCGGATGGAGCAGGCCCCGAAGTTAAATTCAGTTCCCAGACCAACAATGACCCGGGCTGTGATGAATCTTCTACAGAAACCATTTCCTCACCGTTAATAGTAAAATTCGATGCAAGTGGTAACCACTTGTGGCATCGTGTTTTTAGATATTATAGTGGTTCTGCAACTCCTGCAAACAGAATCTACAATGATGGTAGTTTTGTGGATGTAACCGAAGTAAGCGATGGCTATATAGCTGTAGGAAATTATGATGTGAATGATGTTTTTTCGAGATTTGACTCTCAAGATTGTGATGACACAACACCAAGAGATGCAATGTTCTTAAAGACCTCTATTACCGGGGCTATCACTTATCATCGTCAATTAGACAATCCCAGCACATCTACCACTCAATCAAGTAAAACTTTTGCTTCAATTACAAAAACAAGTTCAGGTTTGCCACTTGTTTCCGGTAACGACAATAATGGAAGACCTTGCCTATTAATGAGGTTGCCAGGTTCAGGCGGATGGTTAAACCCTACATGGGTAAGAAAATTTGATGGGGGCAATTTTTTGTTTGACTATCATCCTTTTTTTCCCAGTAGATTCTTTGAAACCAGTGATGGAAATTATGCTGCATGGTTAAATTATTTGCCCATAGGTTTCACTCCAAGATTTTCCAATGCTTTGATGAAAATCAATCCTAATAATAATAGCGTGGTTTTCGCAAAGGAATACACTTTCAACTTTGCTTCTATTTTGCCTCACGGGGAACAAGTTTCTGATGGAGGTTTTATAGGAACTTCATATACACTTGCAGGAACGGGGCATGATTTGCACCTAATCAAAGCTGATGCTAATGGAGAAGGACCTACTGATTGTCCATCTTCAGATATTAGTATTGGCAGCGAGAGCGTATCCTATACTTATGGAACGCCTATTTACAATAGCTGGAACACCAATAATGTAAGCAACAACTCTATTTCTCCAACAGGAGTTAATGTTAATCCAACACCTAATGTGGAATGCCGCACCATCGTCTGCAATGCACCCCCAACTCCTACAGCAAGTGCGGACAACAACAATTTCTGTCCAGGAGGGTCTGTAACAATTTCTGCAACTGGCTCTGGCCCCAACACCACCTATGAGATTTTTGATCAGGCAAGTGGCGGGAATTCGCTGGGCAATGCACCCCAAACATTCACCCCAAATACCACTACAACCTATTATGTAGAGGCTTATGAAAACAGCGATCCGTTGTGTGTGACTCCACGGGATTCTGTTACCGTAACCGTATTGCCCGATACACCCAATACGCCTGGAACAATTGCAGGAGTAACACCAGTTTGCCCTGGAAACAATGAAACATACAGCATTAGTCCCGTTGCGGATGCCAGTAGCTACAATTGGAGCCTCAATGGCGGTGGTAATTTAACGGGCTCTGGAACATCGGTAAATATTGCCTGGACTACACCCGGTACCTGGACGGTTTCCGTAAATGCTGAAAATTCCTGTGGACCAAGCAGCAACCAAACTTTACAAGTAACCGTAAGCGATCCGCCACCTGCACAGCCTGGAGCTATTTCAGGAGTAGTCGATCCATGCCCGGGTTCTCAATCTTATTCAATTGCCTCTGTCAGTGGAGCGACTAGCTATGATTGGACATTAAGTGGCGGTGGAACTATTAGTGGTTCTGGCACTTCAATAGATGTTGACTGGACAAGTTCAGGTGGCCCTTACACATTATCCGTTGTGGCAGAAAATGGCTGTGGAAGTAGCGCAGCTCAAACCCTTCAAGTAAATGTAAAAGATGCGGCACCCTCCAGCATTGGAAATATCAGCGGAAGCGATACGGTTTGTGTGGGTGCTGAAAACTATAATATTCCTTCTGTAAATGGAGCTAGCAATTATGCATGGACAATCAGTGGTGGTGGAAATATTGCCAGCGGTCAGGGGACTAATAATATCAGTATCAATTGGACAACAACCGGCACTTATACCATAAATGTTACGGCTGAAAACGATTGTGGGGATATTGATGCCACGCCTTATGAGGTTACGGTATTGCCCAACGCACCTGTTGCTCCCGGAAATATCACGGGACCAATTGCCGTCTGCCCGGGAGTAGAATCCTACAGCATTTCGGCAGTGGGTGGAGCAGACAGTTATACCTGGACGCTGAGTAGTGGTGGAAATATTGTTTCAGGCCAAGGCACCAATTCAATTGATGTGGATTGGGGCTCAACAACGGGCAATTACACCTTATCCGTTACAGCCAATAGCATTTGCGGAAGCAGCAATGCCAGTACCTTGTCGGTAGATGTTACCTCAGGCCCTCCAAGTGGTTTGCCTACTATTAGTGGTACAAACCCCGCTTGTCCCGGGACAGAAACATATACCGTAAGTGGTGTAACAGGAGCAAGCACTTACACTTGGTCTGTTGATGCAGGAGGAAGCATCAATTCTGGACAAGGAACTTCAAGTGTAGATATCAATTGGGCAAATTCCGGTGGCCCTTTCACTATTGAGGTATTTTCGGAAAATTCATGCGGAGCGGGAGATACCAATACACTTGCCGTTTTTGTAGATAGCATTCCCGAATTTGATGGAGATACCATTGTTGGAGCCATAGAGATTTGCCCGGGTACGGAAAATTATAGCATTGGCAGCGTAGCGAATGCCAACAGCTACAATTGGACATTGAGCGGAGGCGGCAGCATCGCTTCTGGTCAGGGCAGCAATTCCATTTCTGTAGATTGGACTACATCTGGCGGTCCTTATACTTTAAGCGTGGAACCTGTAAACGATTGCGGCAGCGGATTAGCAGTTTCCCAAAACATTAATGTATTGCCCGGCCCACCTTCTACACCTCCTTCCATTACAGGGGAAGTTACCATTTGCGAAGGCAGCGGGACTGAATTGTATGTGGTGGAAACAGTGCCAAATGCCACGGATTATGTTTGGACCATGTTGAATGGCGGAGGCACAATTGTGAGTGGTCAGGGAACGGACAGCATCTTGATCGACTGGACGGGAAGTCCCGGGAATTATCAGTTTAGCGTAAGGGCGGAAAACTCTTGTGGTTTCAGTGCGGATATCAATCACTCGGTCAATATTATTGCAGGTGCGCCCGCACAGCCATTGGCCATCAATGGACCCATAGAAATTTGCCCGGGAACGGAAAACTACAGCATTGCTTCGGTGCAAGATGCCAGTTCTTATAACTGGATTTTGAGTGCAGGCGGAAATATTGTTTCTGGTCAAGGCAGTGAAAACATTGAAGTCAACTGGACAACAAGTGGCGGGCCTTATACTTTAAGTGTAATTGCTGAAAATACCTGCGGCAGTTCATCCGCACAAAATTTAGAGGTAAATGTATTGCAAAGTCCCTCGGCTCCATCCGTAAATGTAACGGCCAATAATATTTGCGAGGGAGAATCCACCACTATAAATGCAAGCGGTTCTTCTGGTGGAAACATCAGCTATCAAGTGTACGATGCTGCAAATGGCGGGAATTTCCTTGGAAATACCTCATTGGATGTGAGTCCGCAAAATACCACGACCTATTATGTAGAAGCCGTAAACGAATCGGGCTGTAGCTATGCAGGAGGGCGAGTGCCTGTTGAGGTAGTTGTATTGCAAGCACCAAATGCACCAAGCGTTGAGGTGGATAACCAAAGCGTATGTAGCGGTGACAGTGCCGTGTTTACCGCAAGTGCAAGCAGTGGTGCAAGCATTAATTGGTGGAGCGCAGCAGATGGCGGAACACTTTTGGGAACTGGCACCGAATTCAATACCGGTTCCGCTACTGAAAGCACAACTTTTTATGTAAGTACCACCGCAGCAAATGGTTGTGAGCAAATCACGGCAAGGGCTAGCGTAAATCTAAATGTATTGGAAAATCCTTCGCTCAGCTTGGGCACAGATGCCAATAACAACAGCATATTTATCAGTGAGGCACTTACGGCCATTGCCGAGCCGGATTATTACGATCTGTACCAATTTTTCCTCAATGAGGAAGAGGTGCAAATCGACAGTATCAATACTTGGGCGAGCAGTATTTTAGAGAATGGTGACGTGATTTCCGTAATCGCTACGGATGCTGGCTGTATTGGAAACAAAGCGGAAATTACCATTACGGTAAATGATTTCCCCAATGCCTTTACGCCCAATGGCGATGGCAGAAACGATATTTTCCTAGAGGGTTTTGATTTGGTGATTGTCAACCGCTGGGGGCAGGAGCTTTACCAAGGCAGCGATGGTTGGGACGGAACTTTCAACGGAAAGCGCGTGGCGCCAGGCACTTATTTTTATATCGTGAAAGTACAGGACATCACCGATAAGGAAAATATTATCAAGGGATCGGTATTGGTACATGATTAATAATTGAAAAATTGGAACGCTGCTACCTGATAACAGAAAGGGCTGAATCGGTTAAACTTGTGTTCGGAATTTAAAATGAAAACAAACATGAAAGCAAACGGCATATTATTCTTGCTCTTCTTTTTTATTGGCAACATAACTTTTGCCCAATCGCTGAAGGAATTGGCAGATAAGGATTTTGAGAACAGAAAATTCCAATCTGCCATCAATCAATATCAAAAGCATTTGCAGAAAAAGCGCAATCCGGGAGACAAAGGCGAAATTTACTTTAAAATAGCAGAGTCCTACCGAAAATTGTTTGAATACAGCGAGGCTTTGGAATGGTACAAAAGAGCGGAATCGGCATTTTACCAGCTTCCTGCATTGCATTATCAAAAAGGGAAAACCTTATTGAATGTTGGGGAATACGAAAAAAGTAAAGCCGCACTGAATCATTTTCTGGAAAAACAGCCCGGGGATAAAGACGCGCTGCGATTGTTGAGAAATGTGGATTTTGCCCTAAGCATGAAAAATGATCCGCCACCGCTGCACAGCTTCGGAAACGAAAGTCAGATCAATTCGCCAGAAAGCGATTACGGGGCCAATTATTTCAACAATCAAATTGTATTTACCTCTTCCAGAATGGATCTTTCCGGCAGCAACAAAACCTATGAAGTGGATGGGCAGGGATTTTCAAATTTTTACACTAGCAGTTATAACAATACCGACAAAACCTGGAGCAAGGTCGAAAAGCTGGAAGCCTTGTCCGCAGACTTGAACAATGGCGCATTCACTTTTTCCAAAAAAACCAATACGGCATATTATGGAGAATGCAGCGGAGAAAAAGGAGCGTTTTGCCGCATAATGCAAGCGGAATTCAATACCGAAAGCAAAAGCTGGGGAAAAGCCGCACCCCTTATTTATGAAGGAGAAAAAGTGGAAATGGTGCATCCATCGGTTTCTGAAGATGGCAATAGCCTGTATTTCGTCAGCAGAAATGTAGAAGGCGGACTGGGCGGTTCTGATATTTGGCTGCTGGAAAAAAAGGGCAGTGGCTGGGGCGCACCTCAAATTGTAGAAGGCATCAATACCGAATACGATGAAGCTTACCCCGTTTTGTTCGATGAAAACAGCCTCTATTTTTCCTCCACCGGATTTGTGGGCATGGGCGCTTTGGATTTATTCGTTTCAGAAAGGAGAAATGAAAAATGGTCAGCTCCCGAAAATTTAAGAGTGCCTTTCAATTCCAATGCCGATGATTTTCTGCTGGTGCAAAAAAGCGATAAAAGCGAAGGCTATTTTTCTTCCAATCGCTCGGGCGGACAAGGCTCTGATGATATCTATTCCTTTTACCTAAAACCAGTGAATTTGCTGGTGAAAGGTCAGGTTTTGGATGTTGATTCGGGCACCGGGCTGGAAAATGTAATGGTTTATTTAACGGTAAACGACCAGGCTGTGGACAGCACCCTGACAGATGCAGGGGGAAATTATCAATTTGAACTGGAGCAGGATCGGGATTATAAATTGAAACTCAACAAGCCGGAATATTTTGGCGATTCGCGCAAGCTCAGCACCGATGGCGAAAAATACAGCAAGACTTTTTCCAAAGCCAATGGTCACGATTTTGATTTTGCACTGTTGCGCATTCCCAAAGAGGAAATCACCATTGAAGATATTTACTACGATTACAACAGTTATAATTTGCGTCCCAATTCCAAGGAAAACCTCAATAAATTGGTAAAACTTTTGGAAGATTCCCCGGATGTGGAAGTGATGATCAATGCGCATACAGACGATAGGGGCAACCCCAAATACAATTTGGAATTGTCGCAAAAGCGCGCGCAGGCCGTTGTGGATTATTTGATTGAAAAAGGTATCAATCCCGTTCGCTTGCAGTCAAAAGGCTGGGGGAAAACGGCATTGCTGATTGAAAATGCCAAAACGGAAGAAGAACACCAGAAAAATAGAAGAACCACTTTTAAAGTACTGAATCAATAGAAATCGCTTGATTATGAAGATATTATTGTCCTTACTCATTGCATTGTTGCTGCCCATTTTAGCATGGAGCCAGACCGACCCAATGCTGAATCATTTTATGTACCACAGCAATTTTTACAATCCTGCTGCTGCGGGAAATACCGATGATGTTTTTGTCGGGGTCTTGGCACGGCAGCAGTGGACGGGCTTTGACGGAGCGCCTTCCACTCAATTGCTCAATGCACATGCCTTTGTGCCAAAGATTAAGGGTGGTGTGGGCCTCACCGTGCTGAACGATATGCTGGGCGAGGAGCGCACCACTACGGCACGGATCAATTATGCTTACCGCCAGCGCTTGGGCGATGACATACGCCTTTCTGCGGGCATCAATTTCGGTATTGCCAATTATTTTGTAAAAGGTAGCGAATTGCGCTATCAGCAGACGGGTGACCAAAGTGCCTACAATGTTCAGGAAGGACAGGTGAAAGCGGATGTTGGCCTGGGGCTTGAGCTCTATGCCAGGGGATTTACCCTGGGCGTGGCCGTGAGCCATTTGCAGAAATCCCTGGAAAATGCCACGGTATTCCAAAACCCGCGACATTACTTCGCCTATGCCCGTTACGATTGGAAATTGAGCGAAAGCTGGGTCTTGTCCCCGGCCGTATTTTTCCGCAATGCAGGGTTTATCTCCCAGGCGGACATCAATGTAAACGCCACCTGGAACGAACGGGTGGTATTGGGCGCCATTTACCGCACCACCGATGATATTGCCGCTCTATTAGGGGTGTATGTGGTAAAACCACTGCTGCTCAGCTATTCCTTTGATTTTGATTTTGGCGAACTCCGCACCAACAACAGCGGCTCCCACGAAGTTTCCCTTATTGCCCGCTTTGCCGGCTTTAAGGAGAAAACACAGGTGGTTAAGAGTCCGAGGTATTATTGATGGGTATAGATACACAACATAGAGTAGTCTTAAACTATGAGTTGACCTCGCACACCGGAAATATTATGCCGGTGGTCTCGGACTTGAGGAAACCGATAGAAGACCCTTTAAACCCCGGTACTATATCCCACTACGAAGCCAACGTGAAACAGGCAGTGGACAGGTATCCCGGGGGATGGCCTTTACCGGGGCGCACGTTTTACAGCGGTGAACTTTACCGCTATGGAGCAGGCGGCCACGAAAACCTAAACGAAATAACGGGCAACGAGGCCTCCACTGACGCGCATTTTGCAGCAAGGCCTGTAGCAAGGCGAATGCGTGCCTACCCAACAAATCCAGAATTTCTTATTTTAGTCGGATGTCCGAAAAATATAAAATAACCGATTTAGAGTCCGCACTCTTACCCGAATGCTTTATGCAGGCGGGCGTTCGCTATGCTGCAAAAGCTAGACGGCAAATGAGTGTGAGTGGGGTGAACAAACGATTCCAAGTAACGAATGGCAACGGTTAAAAAACGTGCGAAATGAAACAGGAAATTAATGCATTTTTGATAGTGTGTTTATTATACGTTTGTTCTTGCAATCCAATCAATCTGCAACCTACAAATGAGTTATTTAATCCGAATCCAAATGTAACATATAACTCTCTTCTAAAAAATGGCTATAAACCTATTGTGGAAGATGTAATCATACTTGGATTTGAGAAAAATGACACTTTTATATATTATCAATTTGACAATATAGATGAAAAGCCAGTTTATGAGATCGTTAAAATAAAATCTAAAAATATAGATGAGCACCTTTTAAATCGCCTGTTCAATACATATAACTTGAGTCCTTTAAATGAAGGGTGTTTTAATATAGAACAAAGAGAAAATTTTTATGTGATGAATGATGTGAATAAATTTATTTATAGAATTTCTTTTCGTAAAGAAAAAAATCAGGATTTTTATTACATAACAGGTTTTACTGAGTTTCCAATATCCCCATAGCTGGCGCGAACTCCACTGGCGCGCATTTTGCAGCATAGCCTGAAGCATAGCGAATGCGTGCCCGCATCAGGGTTTGTTTGCGCAAACCACTTTGTAAACATCAGTAGTGATCAAATAGACCTTAATGAAAGCGATATTTTTTAAATTTATTGGATATTTATTTCAAAAGCTATGCTCCAAAAAATCAAATCCATTCCAAAAGCAAAATACTGGGATTACCTTATCCTGGTGTTCAGGGTTTTACTGGCCTGGACTTTTATCAGCTATGGCTGGGGTAAATTAGTAGATGGGCAATTTGGATTAAGGCCTGAAGAATTGACCACGCCCATCCAGGATCTAAGCCTCTTCAGGGTTTCCTGGTATCTTTTTGATCACGAGCCATTCAAGACTTTTATTGGTGTTTCCCAACTGATTTGCGGGTTGCTATTGCTCATCAACCGAACGGTTCTTTTAGGAGCTTTTCTATTCCTGCCCATTGTCGCCAATATCCTCATTATCGACCTTTCTTTTATGCCGCCCAGTTTAAAAACAGGCTTTGCCTGGCGCCTCTCGGGCTACATTATTCTTGACTGCCTGATTCTGTGGCATTACAAAGACAGGCTTTTTATTATTTGGGAGGCCATTCAAAATAAAATCAGTACGAGATTTAAATTTCCGATATGGGCTTACCTACTCTTGCCCATTTTAGCCTTTGTTCTTGAATTTGTTCTGGCAATCCCAAAAATCATTTTCTTCCTGATTACCAAGCCGGAAGCAACACTTCATGCATTTAGTCAGATTCCGGCATTAATAAAGGAGGTTTTTGAGAAGTTGTTTTAATGAAACTTCAGCAGCTTTTCATAAAGGATTAGTTTAAAAAATTCGCAGCAAGGGTGCTACGAATAGTTGGGGACTTGGGAAGCCTGTGTAATGCTCACCTGTATGAATCTATAGCAGATGGATGTTTGCTATGTGGTTGGTTTTTTGCGCAATCGGTGGGTGTAATTCAGTATTCCATACCTATGCAATTGTTTTTAAATCAAATATTTTTAATTTAGACAAATTGATCGCTCAATAAATGAAAAAAGCAATTACTAAATACAAGCAAGAAGACATAGAAAACCGGATTTATAATGTTTGGGGTCAGCAGGTAATGCTTGACAAGGATATTGCAGAAATGTATGATGTAGAAACCAAGGCGCTCAACCAGGCTGTAAAAAGAAATATTGATCGTTTTCCTGCAAGATTTAGATTTCAATTGACAGAAAAAGAATTTGATGGCTTGAGGTCACAATTTGTTACCTCAAGTTCTGAACACGGTGGTCGAAGATATTTGCCCTGAACAGGGTGTTGCTATGCTTTCAGCTGTTTTGAGAAGCAAAACTGCCATCCAGGTGAGCATATTAATAATGGATGCCTTTATCAAAATGCGACAATCTTTTTCAGCATACACAAGGCTGCTTCAACAAATGGATAATTTTGAATTGAAGCAAATAGAAAACGAACAAAATTTTGAGAAAGTTTTTAAAGCTTTAGAATCTCGTTCAGACATACCCAGTCAAGGTGTTTATTTTGATGGGCAAACCTTTGATTCCTATTCATTTGTATCTGATTTAATCCGCAGTGCTAATAAATCAATCAGGCTAATTGATAATTATATCGATGATTCTGTATTACTGTTGCTTTCGAAAAGAAAGAAAAATGTACTTACAACGATATATTGTAAGAGATTTTCTAAAACCTTGCTGCTTGATATAGAAAAACACAATGTACAATATCCTGCTATAGAACTACAAAAATTTGATAAGTCCCATGACCGCTTCCTAATTATTGATGACGAAACGGTATATCATATTGGCGCTTCCCTCAAGGATTTAGGGAAAAAGTGGTTCGCATTTACACGACTAAGCAGAGATGCTGTAACGGTAATTGAAAAATTAAAGGAATTATAGAGGTTGCAACCATATTCATTTTTTGAAAATCGCTTTGAACACAACCCAAATTCACCCGTCATTCTGGAAAATTTTTTTCAAAAATTTATCCGCCTGCCTGCATTTGATTTGGCAAGGCAGGGAATCTCCATCTATGGAAACGAAATAAATGCTTATTTTTTGCTGCTTTAAAAAATCCCAAGTAATGAAACCAAAGGGCGGCTATGTGTATATTGTTTCGAACCCTTATCGCACAGTTTTATATATTGGTGTGACAAGTAACCTTTACAAAAGGGCTTATGAGCATAAAAATGCTATGGGCTCCGATTTTACTGAAAAATACAATTGTACCGATCTGGTTTATTTTGAATTTTATGACAGGATTGAATCAGCTATTATAAAAGAAAAGCAATTGAAATATTGGAAAAGGGAGTGGAAGATAAATTTGATTAAAAAACAAAACCCGGATATGCGTGACTTGTTTGATGAAGTTGCGGATTTTCAATAGGTATTAACTGGCTATCTTCTTGATTTTTGGAGATTCCTGCCTTCGCAGGAATGACGGTTTCGGTTGTTAGTTTCATTGGTTTATTCAAGGGAATGCTCCTAAATAAACTCGTCATTCTGGAAAATTTTTGTAAAAAATTTATCCAGAATCTCCATCTATGAAAAGGTAAACTTTGTTATGTCCACAAGTTCGATAGAGTTTGTTACACTTTTGAAAAACCTTCAAGGATTACTCTTTCCCTGTTAATCTTCCCCAACCACCCCTATCAACATCCCAATTTATTTATCTTAGCAAACTTAAATTCCAAAACTATGCTGAGAATAAGTGCTGTTCTTTTTTTAATACTATTTACTTGCCTGCATCTATCTGCCGAAAAGCCCCAAAACCTAAATGCGGGCGAAATCCAGTTGCGGCTTGAAAAACTCAATACCCTCGGTACGGCCCTTTACATTGCCGCCCATCCCGATGATGAAAACACCCGCCTGATTACCTGGCTTTCGAAAAAGCGCAATATCAGGAGCGGCTACCTCTCACTCACCCGTGGTGATGGCGGACAAAATATGATCGGCACCGAAATTGGTTCTTATCTCGGCATCATCCGCACACAAGAGCTGCTCGCTGCACGCAGGATTGATGGTGGACACCAGTTTTTTACGCGTGCGGTAGATTTTGGCTATTCCAAAACATCAGATGAAAGCCTGAATATTTGGAATGAGGCGCAGGTGCTGGAAGATATGGTTTATGTCATTCGGCAGTTTCGCCCCGATGTGCTGATCACGCGCTTTCCTCCCAGCAAATACAATTACCCGACCCACGGCCACCACAGCGCCTCGGCAGATTTGGCCGAAAAAGCCTTTGAAATGGCCGGAGATCCGGAAGCATTTCCCGAGCAATTGAAAACATTGGATACCTGGTCGCCCAAAAGATTGTACTGGAATACATCGCCCTGGTTTTACCGCAGAACGGGGCAGGAGTTGGATACCACCAATAAAATAATTGTGGATATTGGCGCTTACCTGCCAGAACTGGGCTTGTCTTGCTCTGAGATTGCAGCGGAAAGTCGCAGTCAGCACAAAAGCCAGGGTTTTGGCTCGGAAAAAACAAGAGGTGAACAGCCCGAATACTTGGAATACGTGATGGGCGATACGGCCAAGGCAGATCTTTTTGATGATGTAAACCTGACCTGGGGCAGAATTGATGGCGCACAAAATGCTGGCCTTTTCCTCAATAAAGCAGCAGAAAATTTCGACCCGAAAAACCCTACTTTGATTTTGCCCGCATTGTTGACCGCTTACAAGGAATTGCAAAAAATCAAAGGCAGCCACCATTATGTCGATATCAAATTGCAGGAGCTCAGCGAGGTAATCTATGCCATTTGCGGTTTGCATTTGGAAGCTTTGGCTGAAAATTATTATTCAGTAGCGGGCAATAAAATCAAGGCTGAAGTGAAATTATTGAACCGAAGTGATACAAAAATCACGGTAGAATCCATTCAATTCAATACAGCTTTCAATTCTTTTGAAATGCCTGAAAATTTAGAAAATAATAAGGAAGAAGTTGTGGAGGCAGAATTGCAAATTGCGGATAATGCGCTTGTAAATCAGGCATATTGGTTGCGGGAAGCGCAGGAAAATATCGGGATGTTTAAAATTCCCGGAATGGAATATACAGGAATGCCGGAAAATGATGCGAGCATATTCGCCAGCGTAAAATTGAACATACAGGGAGCCGAATTGGAATACCAACTTCCGCTGCAATACAAATGGACAGACAGGGTGAAAGGCGAATTGTACCGCCCATTCTTTATTGCGCCCGATGTGAGTTTGAATCTGGGCAATGATGTGTTTATTTTTCCTTCGGATGAAGCAAGGGAAATCAGCATAAAACTGAAAAGCTGGAAGGAAAACCTAAGCGGCACGCTTAAGCTGGATTTGCCCAAAGGCTGGAAATCTGAACCGGAGGAAATTCCGCTAAGCTTGGAAGAGGCCGGCAAAGAGAAAAATTATGCTTTCAATATTTCGCCCTCAAAAAAACAGAAAAGCGGAGCGATAAAACCTGTATTTGTTTCTGGTGAAAAAAGCTGGAACAGAAGCTTTGTAAATATAGAATACGACCACATTCCATATCAAAGTATTTTCCCCGATGCGGAAGCCAAATTGCTGCGACTGGAAAGTGCGCAAAATGTAAAAAAGGTCGGATATATCATGGGCGCTGGCGATCTGGTGAATAAAAATCTGGAGGAAGCCGGCTATGAAGTCAGCATGATTGATGAAGACAATTTTGATGCTTCTGAGCTTTCCCAATTTCCCACAATATTGATTGGCGTGCGCGCTTACAATACCGAGGAATGGCTTTTGCAGAAATATGATGCATTGATGGATTACGTGAAAAATGGCGGAACGCTGATTGTGCAGTACCAAACCAAAAGGGGATTGCTCACGGATAAAATCGGGCCCTATCCTTTTGAAATTGATCACGGCAGGGTGACGGTAGAAGAGGCAGAAATGAGGATTCTGGACAGCGGTAAAAAATTGGCATCCGAACCAAATAAGCTCGGCAAAGCAGATTTTGAAGGTTGGGTGCAGGAGCGTGGCTTGTATTTTGCCCAAACCTGGGACGAGCGTTATCAAACGGTTTTTGAAATGAACGATCCGGGCGAGGAACCGCTACAGGGCAGTGTTTTGATTGCGCCTTTTGGAAAAGGACATTTTATGTACACTGGCATTTCATTTTTCAGGGAATTGCCCGCAGGTGTGCCGGGCGCATTTCGTTTACTCAGCAATATGATCGATTATGGAAAATGATATCATGGAGGACAAATCGCCCCCTGAAAACGATGCTCCGCTTTTTGGCTACTGGAAAGGCTGGTACTACGTATTGGTCGGTTTTCTGATTTTCCAGATCCTGCTTTATTATTTGATCACAACCTGGCTGTCATGACGGTAATCGACTGGACGGTAATGTTGGGTACCTTGTTTTTCATTGTCGGCTATGGCATTTGGAAAACGCGCGGCAGTAAAAATATCGGTGCTTACCTGAAAGGCGATAATCAGGACAAATGGTGGGCCATTGGCCTTTCGGTGATGGCCACACAAGCCAGTGCCATTACTTTTCTATCCACGCCCGGGCAGGGTTTTGAGGATGGGATGCGCTTTGTGCAATTTTATTTTGGCTTGCCGCTGGCCATGGTGATTATTTCCGTGGTGTTTATTCCGCTTTATTATCGCCTGAAAGTCTATACGGCTTACGAATTTCTCGAAAAGCGTTTTGACAGAAAAACAAGGGTTTTTACGGCAATGCTCTTTCTCTTGCAGCGTGGACTGGCAGCGGGTATTACCATTTACGCCCCGGCCATTATTCTTTCGCAGATCATTGGCTGGAGCCTTTCCTTTACAGTGATTTTCATTGGGGTGCTGGTGATTTTATATACCGTAACGGGCGGCACCAAAGCCGTGAGTCAAACCCACAAGCAGCAAATGGCGGTGATTTTTACGGGCATGTTCATTGCCTTTGGTGTGCTGGTTTGGCATTTGTCAGATCATGCGAGTTTTGGTGAATCGCTACAATTGGCAGGAAAAATGGGGCGTATGAACATCATCGATCTGGATTTTGACCTGAGCAATCGTTACACACTTTGGTCGGGATTGCTGGGTGGTTTGTTTTTGCAGCTTTCTTATTTTGGCACTGATCAATCGCAGGTGCAGCGTTACCTTTCGGGCAGTTCAGTAAAGGAAAGTCGCTTGGGCCTGATCTTCAATGGACTGGTAAAAATCCCCATGCAGTTTTTCATTTTGCTCACAGGTGTACTGGTTTTTGTGTTGTACCAATTTGAAAAAGAGCCATTGCATTTTAATAATGTGGCATCCAATGCAGTGGAGCAATCTGCCACGAAAGCTGAATGGAATGCATTGGAAAAGGAATACGAAATGCTTTGGCAGGAGAAAAAGGAGCAGAATTATGCCATGCTGGATAAATTGGCTGCCGGAGATGAAGCGGCTATTGATCAGCAGCAGGAATTGCTTGTGAATAGCCTGGAAAAAAGAAATGCATTAAAAGAGCGCGCCAAAGGCATTATTTCCAAAACGGATGAGAAACTGGAGACCCGCGACAGCGACTATATTTTCATCACTTTTATAATGAATTATTTGCCAATCGGCATAGTAGGATTATTGTTGGCAGTGATTTTCTCTGCGGCCATGTCTTCCACTTCTGCCGAACTGAATGCGCTGGCATCAACTACTACCGTGGATATTTACAAGCGCAATATTCAACAGGAAGGCAGCGAAAAACACTATCTGAACGCCTCTAAATTATTTACGCTGCTTTTTGGCATTTTGGCCATTGCTTTTGCACTGATGGCTTCTTTGTTTGAAAATTTGATTCAGGCGGTGAATATCCTGGGCTCACTTTTTTACGGTACCATTTTGGGTGTTTTTATTGTGGCTTTTTTTATGAAAAAAATCAAGGGCAATGCAGTGTTCATAGGTGCTTTACTGGCAGAAAGCGTAGTCATCACTGTTTATTTCCTTGATAAATACGATATCCTAAATGTGGAATACCTCTGGCTCAATTTAATCGGCTGTTTGCTGGTGATGGGCTTTGGATTTTTGGTGCAGTTGGTGATGCCACAAAGGAGCTGAAATAATAAGCTTTAATAGTCCGGGTAAATGCTTGTCTTAATGACACAAAAAAACCTCTGAAATAATTTCCAGAGGCTTTTTTATAATGTTTGTTTGAAGAATATTTTTATTCGGCTACTACTTCAAAGTTTACTTCTACTGTAACATCTTTGTGCAGTCCAACCTGGGCTTTATAAGCACCAAGGGTTTTCACATCTTCTTCAATCTCAACCTTTTTGCGGTCAATCTCAATATCCAATTGTTTTTTAACAGCATCTACCAATTGAGCACTGGTTACACTACCGAATATTTTATCATTGGCTCCAACTTTGGCTCCAACTTTCACAACTGTACCTTTCAGTTTGTCAACGATTTCCTGAAGATTTTTCATCATCTCCTCTTGTCGTTTTTCGAACAAACGAAGTTTTTGAGTAGCAATTTTTTTGTTGCCTTCATTGGCAAACAAAGCTTTGCCCTGTGGAATCAGGTAATTTCTACCATATCCGGGTTTTACATCTACAATGTCGTTGGCTGCTCCGAGCTTTTCTACATCTTCTAATAATACAACTTGCATGTTCTTATTATTTTAAAAGGTCTGCAACATAAGGCATCAATGCCAAATGGCGTGCTCTTTTTACCGCTGTGCTTACCTTTCTCTGGAATTTCAGAGAGTTCCCGGTCAGCCTTCTGGGATAGAGTTTACCTTGTTCGTTCACGAATTTAAGCAGGAAGTTAGGGTCTTTGTAATCGACATATTTAATTCCGGCTTTTTTAAATCTACAGTATTTTTTCTTTTGCAGGCCAATTTTTGGCGTGGTAAGAAATTTGATATCAGAATTTTGTGCCATAATTAAGCTTCCTCCTCTTTTTCTTTAGTTTCTGTTTTCTTTTTTCCAATTAAACCCTTGCGCTTGTCGTCATTGTACTTGACAGCATATTTGTCAAGACTAACGGTCAAAAAGCGCATAATGCTTTCATCGCGTTTCAGGTTCAATTCAAATTCGCTGATCACTTGCGTGTCCACTTTGTATTCTACCAAAAAGTAGAACCCTGTGGTTTTCTTTTTAATCGGATAGGCAAGTTGCTTCAATCCCCAATGATCCTCATCGATGATTTCAGCGCCCTTGCTCTTTAGGAATTTCACGTAACCAGATGTTAGTTCTTTGAGCTCTGTGTCTGTCAACACAGGGGTTACGATGACTGTGGTTTCGTACTGATTTACCATATTCTTTTTAAAGCTTCTTTTTAATGGATTGCAAAAGTAAGAAATTTCAACAATAGAACCAGCAGTTGAGCCAAAAAAATAAAAAAGAATCCTTTAAATTTAGCAGCTTTAGAAAATACAAGCACAATGAAAACACTTATTCATCAAATAAAAGGATTGGTAAAGGCAGAAGAAAAGCCCGAAGAGAAACGAAGCGGTGTGGATATGCAGGATTTGAATGTGATAGAGGATGCCTTTCTGTTGATGGAAGGGGATAAAATCCTGGATTTTGGCAAAACGGAAAATGCCAATGTGGAAGCAGCTGATGTTGTGATCAATGCAAAAGGCAAATTTGTTTTTCCATCCTGGTGCGATTCGCACACGCATATTGTATATGCCGGAAGCCGTGAACTGGAATATGTAGATCGCATCCGGGGTTTGAGTTATGAAGATATTGCCAAAAGGGGAGGAGGGATTCTCAATTCTTCTAAAAAACTAAATGAGACATCTGAGCAGAGTTTGCTGGAGCAGGCACTGCAGCGCTGCGAAGAAATTATGCGTTTGGGAACTGGTGCCGTGGAAATCAAAAGTGGTTATGGTTTGAATACCGAGGCCGAATTGAAAATGTTGCGGGTAATCCGCGAGATCAAAAAAATGAGCCCGATGACGGTAAAATCCACCTTTTTGGGCGCGCACAGCATTCCTGCTGATTTCAGGGAAAATCGCAGGGGCTATATTGAACAGATTAAAAAGGAAATGTTGCCGGCCATCAAGCAGGAAAAGCTGGCAGATTATATTGATGTATTTTGCGATCAGGGTTTTTTCACTCCAGAAGAAACAGAAGAAATTCTGGTTGCCGGGGCGGATATCGGACTTCAAGCAAAAATACATGCCAATGAACTGGCTTTTTCAGGTGGCGTGCAGGTGGGCGTAAAGCAAAATGCCCTTTCTGTAGATCATTTGGAATGTGTAGGAGATGATGAAATCAAAGCCTTGAAAAATTCGGACACTATGGCTACGCTGTTGCCCGGCACTGCCTTTTTCCTGGACATTGATTATGCGCCTGCCCGTAAAATGATTGATGCGGGACTAGCCGTGGCATTGGCTTCTGATTACAACCCCGGTTCATCGCCTTCGGGTAATATGCCCTTTGTACTTTCACTGGCCTGTGCCAAAATGAAAATGCTGCCGGCAGAGGCCATTAATGCTGCTACAATAAATGGGGCTTACGCTATGGGGCTTTCCGATCAGCTTGGCAGTATAACAAAAGGCAAAAAAGCCAATCTTTTTATCACAAGGGAAATGCCCTCAGTTGAATTTTTACCCTATGCCTATGGCAGTAATTTGATTGAGTCGGTGATTTTGAATGGGAGGGTGCAGTAGTGTTTGTTTTTAAAATGAATTATTTGAACCTACTTTTTGGTTGTAGAATTATTAAATTGGCGTAAAGTAATTATCAAATGGAGAATTATAACTTAAGAGTTCCTGAGAACAGCAATAAAGCAAAAGCGTTGATTGAATATCTGAAAACCCTGGATTTTATAGAGTTTAAAAAATCCAGAATGCTACAAGATGAACCAAGTGAAATTGAGCAAAAATTGATTGATCAGGGCTTTGATGATTTGAGGAACAACAAGCTCATTGCCCATCAGGAAGTGAAGCAATCCATTAGAGAGCGGATCAAAAGGTCACAATGAAAATTGTTTGGTCAGATACTGCCAAACTCACCTATGAAAATTTAGTTGATTTTATTATCGATCAATGGGGAATATCAGTTGTAGAAGACTTTGAAAATAGAGTGAATAGCTTGCTGGACCTAGTTGCTCAAAACAATCATCTATGCCCGATTTTTAATGGAACCACCCAGCTTAGAAGATGTGTCTTTCATCCAAATGCATCATTGTTTTATGTGATTGAAAAGGTGGAAGTGATAATCATTGCTATAGTGGATAATCGGATGGATCTTGAATTTTAAAATGCAATAGTAAACAACCTCGGGGCAAGCCCACGAGGCATTTATTTGGAAAAAATACTTTTGATTACGAGGCAAGCCTCGGAGCATTCAAATCTCGATTATCGAGTAAATTACTTCACAAACTTCCTTTTGCCTTTATTAAAGGACTTGAGCAATGCTAAAAAGACAGTTATAGGGTTATTCAGCGCTATAATTATTTCAACAAAAAAAGCCCATCAATAATGACAGGCTTTAGCATACAAGAACGTTAAAAGAAGTTGATTAAACCACTTTAACATTTACTGCATTCAATCCTTTAGGGCTTTCTTCTACATCGTAGCTTACTTTGTCCCCTTCATTGATTTCATCAATTAGTCCATTTACATGTACAAATACATCTTTGTTTCCTTCTTCTGGGGTGATGAACCCAAATCCCTTAGAATTATTGAAGAATTTTACTGTTCCGTTACTCATAATAAAATTTTAAATTAAATGCAAATGTAGGCATTTATCACAATTCTGACTAACATTTTCACAAAAAATTAATTTTCTTGCAATTACAATCACGACATTAATACAATGTTAATTTCACATTAGCCCAGATTTAAACCTTATTGTGGTTTAGATAATTGTGTATTAAACTGGTTGTTAAACATGATAATTTAGGATTATTTAATGAAGCGTCACTTTCTCACCAAGCTATAAAAATCTTTCCTTCTGTCTTTTAAATTCCTTACGCTGCCATAGCTGTGCAGTTCTTTCAGCAGATTTAAATCCACATCCACAATCAGGGTCATTTCAGAATTGGGTGTGGTTTCTGCTTTTACGCCATTGGTGGGAAAGGCAAAATCGCAGGGGGTAAAAACAGCCGATTGCGCAAACTGAATGTCCATGTTCTGTACCTTGGGCAAATTGCCTACACTGCCGGCAATGGCCACATAGCATTCATTTTCTATCGCCCGCGCCTGTGCACAACTGCGCACCCGCGAATAGCCATTTTGTGTATCGGTCAGGAAAGGCACCATTAGGATTTCCACCCCTTCATCGGCCAATATGCGGCCAAGTTCAGGAAACTCCACATCGTAGCAAATCAGCACGCCAATTTTTCCCGAATCCGTTTCTATCATTTTCAGTTTATGACCACCGTGCATGCCCCAGTAATGTCCTTCATTGGGCGTAATGTGCAACTTTTCGTAGGATTCATAAGAGCCATCCCTACGGCACAGGTAACCCACATTGTAGAGTTTGTCGTCTCTTAATACGGGCATACTTCCGGTAATGATATTTACATTATAGGAGATGGCATAGTCTATGAATTTTTCCAAAATGGGCTGGGTAAATGCCGAAAGTTCACGCACGGCCTCCCATTCGTTCAGGTGATTGTATTTCGACATCAGCGGGGCATTGAACAATTCCGGGAATACCACAAAATCGCTTTTATAGCCCGAAACCGTATCGATGAAAAATTCCATTTGGTCGTAAAGGGCTTCGATTCCCGAGACATTGCGCATTTGCCATTGCACCAGCCCCAAGCGCACCACGGATTTGGTGGCATTGATCAGCTTCTCCGTTTTTTGGTAATAGATATTGTTCCATTCCAGCAAAGTTGCATATTCCAGCGATTCTTCATCGCCTTCCATATAGCTTTTCAGTACTTTGATCACGTGAAAATCATTGGAAAATTGAAAACTCAGCACCGGGTCGTGAATCTCATTGAGCCTCACTTTTTCAATGTATTGGCGCGGGGTCATTTCCTTGGAGTGTTCTTTGTAATTTGGGATTCTCCCGCCTGCAATAATGGATTTCAGGTTCAGGCTCTCGCAAAGTTCTTTGCGCGCCTCGTACAATCTTCGCCCCAGACGCAAACCGCGATAGTCAGGATGGATAAACACATCTATACCATAAAGTACATCGCCATTGGGATCCTGCGTGCTGAAGGTTTCGTTTCCGGTAATTTGGTTGTAATCGTGGTTGTCACCAAATTTGTCATAATCCACAATCAGCGAAAGGGCAGCGCCAACAACCTTGTCATTGACCACCACGCAAATCTGCCCATCGGGAAATTTTTCCAGCAGTTTTTTGATTTCACTTTCCAGCCAATGGGAATTTTCCCAATTTTCGTAGGCTTTTACCATTGAGCTTTTCAGCTCTCGATAATCTTCCAGCCTGAGCTGGCGAATCTCTACTTTTTCTACTTTGTCCATAAATATATCTACTAAAGCGATGCTTTTAATTAAGGTCAAAAATAGCGATAATGAGCGAAAGAATATTGCTGCGAGCCTGATACATTAGGGAATTACTGCTTACAGCAGTTAAGATCATAGCTTAAAATCACACCAAAACAATTGCCCTGTCGTGCAAGGGGGTCGCTATATCATTTTACGATCATTAAAGGAACATTTAATTCCTGATCAAACAGATCATCTGCCACACTACCTATTATTAGGTGCGAAAAAGTATTTTCTCCTTTATCACTCACTATGAGTAAATCCACTCCCGAGCGATTTGCTTTTTCTATGATTTTTTCAGCGATGGTGGCATCCCTGCCTGGAATGATTACAGGTTTTATCTCTTTATCGTATTTCAATCGCTTAATGAAACGACTGAATTTCTCCTGCACGTGCTTTTCTACCTTTAGCACCATCGATTCCTGTGGTACATAGGGCGCAAATTGCAGAGGAAGATTGTACACATGCACTGCGGATAGTTTAAGCGGTATTTCTTTGCTTAATTCAAAGGCATATCGAAAAGACTTTTCAGATGCAGTGGAAAAATCAGTTCCAACCCATACTTGCTCTAATTTAATGGGCGAGCTGGCTGGTAACGAAAGTACAGGGCACTTCAGCATCCTGATCAATTTGCCTGTAAGTTGGCCAGTACCTTTCACATTGTTTTTATTGCCCAGTAGCATGAGGTCAATACTGTATTTATTAGCAATATATGAGATAAGCGATTCAGTGTAAGTATCTTCAGAGATCAATACCTCCCAAGGGGTATCAGATTTAAATCCAGTGGCTACCTGCTCATTCAGCTCATCGCCAATGACTTCATCAAGGTTGACATCTTTTAGCTCCTCTTCAAACAAATCGCCAATAGCATATTTTCTGATATTGTGAATGAAATAAACTTTTTCAAGCGCTAATTCATTTGCCAAAAAAGCTGCGTATTCTATCAAGCGATTATCAATTTCTGATAGATCCAGCGCTACCAATATTTTTTTGATTACCATAAATATTTATTTTTCTGTTATTAACTTCTTTTTTTCACAATTTTCCTAACAATCTCTTCATAATTTTCTGCCTCTTTTTGTGATGCTTTTTTCTCGTGCTTTTGCATATCCTCCTTCAATCCCTTGTAAAGGGAATAGCACATAATCATCAAGATAAGTGTGAAAGGCAGCCCCGTAACAATAGCGGCTGTTTGCAATGCCTGCAAGCCTCCGCCTATAAGCAAAACAGCAGCCACGGCACCCTCTGAAACAGCCCAGAAAATCCGCTGCCCAACAGGTGCGTCAATTTTACCACCAGATGTTAAACTATCGATTACCAGAGAGCCAGAGTCCGATGAAGTCACAAAAAACCCTGCAATCAGTATTACGGCAACGACATTTAAAGCAATTGCAAATGGGTATTTTTCTAAAAAGACAAATAGGGCTGTAGCAACATTGTCATTTACAGCATCTATTAAGCGTGTATCTCCGGATATTATCTGTTCTATGGAAACACTCCCAAAAGCAGTGATCCAAAAGAAAGTAACCAAAGTAGGTACGATAAGAACACCTAAGATAAATTCACGAATCCTGCGCCCCTTGGATATCCTGGCTATAAACATTCCTACAAAGGGAGACCAGGCAATCCACCAACCCCAATAAAAAACAGTCCAGGAGTTTTGCCAGCTTGTATTCGTATAACTTTCCGACCAAGTGGCAATCTCTAAAAGGCTGGACAAGTAGCTGCCTGTATTTTGAATAAATGTTTTAAAAATAAAAATGCTGGGACCCATTACTACTACCAGTAAAAGCAGCAATATGGCAATGCGCATATTCCATTCGCTCAAAAACTTTACGCCTTTATCTACACCCAGTACTACAGAGGCTGTAGCTATTAAGGTAATGCCACCAATCAGCGACACCTGTGTTAACAAACCACTACCTATACCAAAGACGTGCTCCAGACCGGCCGCTATTTGCTGCACGCCAAAGCCCAGTGATGTAGCAAGACCAAATAGTGTAGCCAATACCGCAAAAATATCTATGATGTCTCCTATAATACCGTAAATACGATCGCCCAAAAAGGGATAAAATACAGAACGAATGGTAAGTGGCAATCCTCTGGAATAAGTAAAATATGCGAGTGAAAGACCTACCAGTGCGTATATCCCCCAGGCATGTAGACCCCAGTGCAAAAAAGTAAAATTCATTGCTTCGCGAGCTGCTTCCGCAGTACCTCCTTCAGATAAAGGTGGGCTGCTGAAGTGGAAAACAGGCTCTGCAATACTCCAAAACAAAAGGCCAATGCCCATACCGGCACTGAAAAGCATGGCAAACCAAGATAATGTTTTAAACTCAGGCCTGGCATCCTCTCCGCCAATTTTCAATCGCCCGTATTTGCTAAATGCCAGATAAAACATAAATACCAGAAAAACATTGACACCCAAAATGAAAACCCAGTCTCCATTATTGGAAACCCATTCTTGAATAGAAGTGAAATATTTTTCAGCATCTTCACTGAAGATTAAAGTGAGCGCTACACTTAAAACAATGATAATTGAGGAAGTGAAGAAAACAGGGCCGTTCACCTGCAATCCAAATATAGATTTCTTTTCATCACTTCTTACTACTTTTTTAGCCATAAGCTGATTTTTTAATTAAAATTGGCCTTACCTCGATTTATTATCTGTTAAAAAGTAATAGCCAAAATTGATATTGAAGCGGGCTTCCCATTTTGCATCAGAGTTTCCTACAGAAAAATCATCTACAAAATTTCCACCCAGCCAAGAGTGATTATAGCCTGCTGCATAATCAATATAGGTATAAACATTTCCGGCTGAAACCAAAATGCCGGTTACATTCATAAATGAATCTTCAAAGTCTGATTTGTCTTTGTCCATGAAAGAAAAATCGTTGTAAAACTGAAGGCTTGAGATGGATCCCCAGTTTACGGGAATTGTTTTGGAAACGCCTAAAGTGTAGAGGGCAAAATTTGCAGCTACCTCATATGGAAATCCATAAGCGGCCATTGTTACACGATCTCTTAGCTCTCCATCGGCATTTGCAGGATTGTGACTGCAATATATCGCCTGTGCTTTTATATTCCACGATTTATAATCCATTTCGTAATGTCCGGCAAAGGCATAGTGGTTGCCGTATTTTTCGGTATCAAGATTAAAAAGGCCACCATATTGCCCCGAAATTCCCAGTTTGTTTTTCACCTTATCACCTAGTTTATACACAAACTTGCCATTCAATTGATTGGCTTCTTTATTTCGACCAACCACATCATAAGAGTAGCGACTAAAACTGTGTTCACTTTTATTGCCAAAGCTCAGCTCTTCAGCGCCTTTGAAATAGGCAAAATGAAAATCTATTTTTTCATTTTTATAGATATATTTCAAGCCCATATCGTGGTCGTCTTCCAGCCCAAAATAATAGGCAAGGCTAAAAAACCAATTGTGTGAATTATAGCGCTGAATGCCAAAAGGAACCTGGGCTAAGCCGAGCTGTATTTCATGATTTTCTTTAAAGGGATACCCTATCCAGCCCTGCTTGAGCACGCCTCCACCAAAGGCTCTGGAGTATAGCCGGTATTCTGCATTTAGATAAACTCCTTTGTACTTTACTTCTGCATTGATTCTGAAAATGTCATATCCAAAATCTCCCCCGCGTTTTTGCTGAGCAGATTTCCAGGATGACATATTATAGTTGAACCTAAGTGCCCCGCCAAGATCTACAACCGGCTTGTCCTGTGCACTTACCTCTGCAAACGGGAAACAGAACAAAGTAACAATAAATAATATAATATGCTGCCTCATTTTGCTCTATTCAAAACAAAACATTAACATTAAGTAAATTTCACCTGAAATAAAAATAGTGATCATGAAGGCTCTAACGAAACACTTTCTTCATTGTTCATGAGTCTTGTTGGCCTTTGCGTTTAAGGAGCTCATTTTTTGTGAAGCAATACCGATAGATTAAACCGCCCTTACAATAAAATATTTCTTCTTGCCATTTTGCACGATCAGGTAGCGATCGTTGATGAGGTAAGAAGTGTCAATACTAATCTGTTCATCTTGAATGCGTTCCTTGTTGATTTGCAGCGCATTGCCTTTGATGGCTCTGCGTATTTCACCATTGGAGGCGAATATGCCCGTTTTAGCAGCCAGAAAATCAAAAAGGGGAACACCTTGTTCCAAGTCAGTTCTGGCAATATCAAACTTGGGGACACCCGTCAGGATTTCATCCAACTGTTCTTCGCTAACACCCTCAAAAGTCGCTTTGGTGGCTTTTCCAAAAAGGATTTCCGAGGCTTTTTTTGCCAAATCCAAATCTTCCTGTGAGTGCACCATTAAGGTCAGGTCTTCTGCCAAAATATTTTGCAGTAATCTTTTATGGGGTGCTTCCTCATGTTGGGCAATTAGCTTTTCAATTTCCTCCTTTTCCCTAAAGGTGAATATCTTGATAAAATTGCGGGCGTCCTCATCACTGCAATTCAGCCAAAACTGGTAAAAAGCATAGGGACTGGTCATTTCCCGGTCGAGGTAAATATTCCCTTTTTCCGATTTGCCGAATTTAGAGCCATCGGCTTTGGTCACCAGCGGACTGGTAATGCCGTAGGCTTCTTTTCCGCTTACCCTGCGAATGATTTCTATTCCTGTAGTGATATTGCCCCATTGATCGGAGCCGCCCAGCTGCACACTGCAATTGAATTTGTTGTTCAGCACGTGAAAATCGTAGCCCTGCAACAATTGGTAGGAAAATTCGGTAAAGGAAATGCCTGTTTCCAATCTGCTTTTCACTGAATCTTTGGCCGACATATAATTGACGGTAAGTAATTTTCCCACATCGCGCAGAAAATCAAGCACGCCCATTCCTGAATACCAATCGTAATTATTCGCCAGAATAACAGGGTTTTGCCCTTTAAAATCAAGGAATTTTCCTAACTGCGATTTTATTTTTTTAATATTGAATTCAATCTGCTCGGTGCTTTGCAACTTTCTTTCATCCGATTTTCCGGATGGGTCACCAATCATTCCAGTTGCGCCACCTATCAATGCAATGGGCTGATGCCCAGCATTTTGGAAATGGCGCAGCAAAATAACCTGCACCAAGTTTCCTATTCCCAGGGATGGAGCTGTAGGGTCAAAACCAATATAGCCCACCCTTTTGGCATCGGATAAATGTTTGTCCGTGTTTTCAATCGCATCAAAGTAAAGGCCGCGCCATTTCAGCTCCTCAATAAAAGTTTCCATTTATCTGGTTTTTTTGCAAATATACTGAGCCTATTGCAATTGCAGAAGGCAATGCCAATAATGGGCTTCAATTGTAATGTTTCGGTAAATTATATGATCACAAATCAAAGGCTGCCTTCATCAGAACCTGTCAGACGGTTAGTGTATTTACACGGCTATGCGCTTAATAAAGTCCAAACCTTTGTATAAACATAATAACTATTAAGTTACAAACCGTCAGACAGTTTGTTCAAAAGTTTGTAGTTGATAACCCAACCATACCCCCTAAAACGGTTTAACCTATAAACCATATTGTCTCTCGTAGCAAATTATATGATCACAAACCAAAGGCAGCTTTCACCTGACCGACATAATCGAGTTTTTCCCAGGTAAAGAGCTCAACTTCGCGAATATGTTCTTTCCCATCATAAGAGAAAAAACTCTTTTTCACAATTTCAGATTTTCTGCCCATGTGTCCGTATGCTGCAGTTTCTGAGTAAATGGGATTTCTAAGTTTCAGCCTTTGTTCAATGGCATAAGGGCGCATATCGAAAATTTTCTCCACTATACGCGCAATTTCACTGTCGGTTTTATTGACCTTGGCTGTACCATAAGTATTTACAAAAATACTCATAGGCTCTGCCACTCCAATGGCATAGGAAACCTGAACCAATACTTCATCGCAAACTCCGGCAGCTACCAGGTTTTTGGCAATATGTCGGGTAGCATAGGCAGCCGAGCGATCCACTTTGGAAGGGTCTTTTCCTGAAAAAGCTCCTCCACCATGTCCGCCTTTACCTCCGTATGTATCTACGATGATCTTTCTTCCGGTCAATCCGGTATCGCCATGGGGACCTCCGATAACGAATTTTCCAGTAGGATTGACGTGATAAATGATATCATCGGTAAATAATTTCTGCAATTCGGGTTTCAATTGTGCTTTCACACGGGGAATCAAAATATTGATAATATCTGAGCTGATTTTTTCCAGCATTTCTTTTTCAGCCTCTTTGCTTGCTTTTGAGGAATTGTCTTTTGCTTTTACAAATTCATCATGCTGTGTAGAAACCACAATGGTATGAATGCGAATGGGTTGATTGTCATCGCTGTATTCAATGGTAACTTGTGCTTTCGAATCGGGTGCCAAATAGCCAATCTCTTTATTTTCCCTTCTCAACCTTGCCAGTTCTTTCAATAATTTATGTGAAAGATCAAGTGCCAAAGGCATATAGCTTTTGGTTTCTTTGGTGGCATAACCAAACATCATCCCCTGGTCGCCTGCTCCCTGCTCTTCTGGGTTGCCTCGATCTACACCTTGGTTGATGTCGGATGATTGTTCGTGAATGGCCGACAAAATTCCACAGGATTGGGCTTCAAACATATATTCCGACTTGGTGTAACCGATTTTTTCAATTACATCCCTTGCAATTTTTTGCACATCGAGATAAGTATTGGATTTTACCTCTCCGGCAAGCATCACCTGCCCGGTTGTAACCAGTGTTTCACAAGCTACTTTTGAGTCGGGGTCAAAAGCAATGAAATGATCTACAAGGGCATCTGATATTTGATCGGAAACTTTATCGGGGTGTCCTTCCGATACGGATTCGGAAGTAAAAAAGTATGGCATTTGAAATTTGTTTTAATGAGCGTCAAAAATAGGAAAATATGCTAATAACCTGAGCACAATTAATTATCAAATTCAGGCTAATAATTAAGCAGCTTAGAAATTGTATGCTTTAATTTTTCCACGGATGGCAGCATGGCCTTCTCCAATACAGAATTCAAAGGTATTGCAGGAGTATTTTCGGAGCCGATAATTTCCAGCGGAGCATCTAAAAATTCAAAGCAGTTTTTGGCAATTTTTCCGGCCAATGCTTCAGCAAATGAATGGGCCAGTGTTTCTTCCGTAAGCACGATGCATTTGTTGTGGTGTTTCACACTTTGATAAATGCTTTCTTCATCTAGGGGATTGAGACTTCTCAAATCAAGAACTTCGATTTTCCCTGCAAAATCCTTTGCAGCATTTAATGCCCAGTGCACACCCATTCCATAGGTGATGATACACAAGCTTTCACCAGTATTTACCTTTTCATCATTAGCTTCTAAAGCAATATTGGCTTTGCCCAGCGGAAGGATATAATCTTCATCGGGTTCTATGGTTTTTGCTGCGGATGTCCCGGGCACTTTGGACCAGTAAAGCCCTTTGTGTTCAAGAATTACCACAGGATTGGGATCATAAAAAGCTGCTTTCAGCAAACCTTTCATATCAGCAGCATTGGAAGGGTAAACTACTTTAATGCCTTTGATTTGAAGCAACACAGATTCCACGCTGGAGCTGTGATAAGGCCCACCGCTTCCATAGGCGCCAATGGGTACACGTATTAGAGATTGAACCGGCCATTTTCCCTCAGAAAGATAGCAGGAGCGGCTGACTTCCGTAAACAATTGATTCAGCCCCGGCCAGATATAATCGGCAAACTGAACCTCTACAATGGGTTTGCATCCGGCAGCAGACATTCCAACCGTACTGCCAATAATATAGGCCTCCTGAATGGGCGTATTGAAAACACGCTGATCTCCGTATTTTTTTGCCAAAAGAGCGGCTTCACGAAAAACACCGCCCAGCTTTCCCCCTACATCCTGCCCATAGAGCAGTGCTTCTGGATGTTTTTTTAGAATTTCATCTACAGCGTGCAATGCGGCATCTACCATTACTACTTTTTCTGCTCCGGCTGGCGAACGCTGTCCTTTTTCCCCTGTAACAGGCGTTGGTGCAAAAATATGGGTGTGTAGGTCTTCCGGCTTGGGATCCACAGCTTTTAAAGCTTCTGCATAGTCTTCTGCCACTTCAATTTTTACTTCAGCTTCAATTTCACTCAATTCTTGTTCCGTAAAATCAAAAGAAAGCAATTGATCTTTCAGATGAGGAATGGGGTCTCTTTTAGCATGATCTGTAAGGTCTTCTTCAGATCGGTACCATTCCTTGCGCACACCCGATGTGTGGTGGTTGAGCAAGGGTACTTTAGCGTGTAGCATTACAGGCTTGCGCTTGTCGCGCACATATTCCATAGCCTTGTTAAAAGTGCTGTAGCTTTCAATAAAATCACTGCCATTGATGCTGTAGCATTTCAATCCCTTAAAACCTTTTGCATAATGCGCGGCATCCATTGCCCTGACTTCCTTTGCCGAAGCTGAAATATCCCATTCATTGTCCTGTACCAGGTAAATGATGGGCAATTCCTTAAGTATTGCCATTTGAAAAGCTTCGGAAACTTCTCCTTCAGTGATAGATGCATCGCCCAGTGAGCAAACCACAATTGGTGCTTCTTCATTATTTTTGGCCAAGCCCTGATTTTCAAGGTATTTTATTCCATGCGCAAGCCCAGTAGTTGGAATGGCTTGCATACCCGTTGCCGATGATTGATGGGGGATTTTGGGCATATCTTCCCGGATAGAGCTTGGGTGGGAATAATAAGTTCTTCCACCTGAAAAAGGATCGTCTTTTTTTGCCAACAATTGCAGCATCAGTTCATAAGGGCGGTAACCAATTCCCAACAAAATGGAATCATCGCGGTAGTAGGGTGCTACAAAATCCTGTTTTTTCAATTGCATTGCTACGGCAAGCTGTATAGCTTCGTGCCCGCGTGAAGTGGCATGGACGTATTTGCTGCAAATGTCTTTATTATCCTCGTAGAGTTCTGCCATTGCCTTGGCTGTGTGCATTAGCCGGTAAGCTTTCAGCAGTGTGCTTCTCTTGATTTTAGTATCTGCTTCTTTCAGGCTCATAGCTTTTATGTTTTTCTTAAAGATAAGAAATGCTCCTTTCCTATTTGATTTCGACTTGGAGCAGCTCTTTTTCGGCTAATTTTCCGCTGATTTTATCGCCAATTTTAACAGGACCAACTCCAGCAGGTGTGCCTGTATATATCAGATCACCTTGTTGCAGGGTAAAATAATTGGAAATAAATGCAATGAGCTGCGGAATGGAAAATATCATTTGTTCTGGAAGCCCTTCTTGAACCAATTCATCATTTTTGAAAATCTGAAAAGTACTTTTACTTAATCTTTCAAGGTTTCCAAAAGGCACAAAATCACCAATGGCGGCAGCTCCGTCAAAGGACTTGGCCAGCTCCCAGGGCAGGCCTTTTTCTTTTAGTTCATTTTGAATATCGCGCGCTGTAAAATCAATGCCCAGGCTAAAGGATTCAATGTATTTTTCAGCGAATTTTTCCTGGATGGACTTTCCGTTTCTTTTTATTTTTAGCACCAGTTCCCCTTCAAAATGGATGTCTTTTGAAAAATCGGGATAGAAAAAAGGCTGTTTGTTTTTTAAAATGGCAGTGGGTGCTTTCATGAAAATCACCGGCTTTTCAGGCAGTGGATTGTTCAGTTCTTGTGCATGTTGCACATAATTTCTACCTACGCAAAAAATCTTCATCTGTTAAAATTGATTTTATAAGATCAGATCAGATCAGATCAATTAAATTGATTCATGGTTCTAGCAAGTCCTTGTGTCACATAGCTTTTTACAGCTTCTGAGCAACGCTCTATAGTTTTATTCAGCAGCTCATGTTCTTGTTCTTCCCATTTGCCCAGCACAAAATCTATTTGTTGTCCGCGATTAAAACCATTGCCTATGCCAAAGCGCAATCTCGGATAATTTTGTGTGCCAAGGTGCTCTATAATATTTTTCAAGCCATTGTGGCCACCATCGCTTCCTTTGGATTTCAGGCGCAATTTACCCAGTGGCAATGCAAGGTCATCAGTTATTACCAATAATTTATCGGGACTCAGCTTCAGGCGATCCAGCCAATAGGCCACCGATCTGCCACTCAGGTTCATGTATGTGGTGGGCTTTATAAAATGAATGTGCCTGCCTTTGAATTTCCAGGTTGCATAATCTGCAAGTCGTTCGCTTTCAAATGCAAAACCTTCTTTTTCAGCAATGGTATCTAAAACATCAAAGCCGATATTATGCCTTGTAGCATGATATTCGGCTCCGATATTTCCCAGACCTGCGATCAGGTACTTCAATTGAATTGAGTTTTAAGCTTCTGAAGATTCCTCTTTCTCCTTGGATTCTTCTCCAGCTCCTTCTTCGCCTTCGTCTTCGCCAGCTTCTGCTGCAGCAGCTTCAGCAGCTTCTTCCTCTTCAATTTCAGCAGCACTTCTCATTGCTCTTGGAACAACAACTGAAGCTACAGGGATAGATGCTGAAGTAATGACTTCAAGTTCGTTAGTTATGGCTTCTTTTACTTTAATGGATTTACCCAGGGCCAAATTTGTTACATCTACTTTAATAACATTTACCATTTTATCAGGAGTAGCTTTTACTCTAATTTTCCTGGTTTTCAAAATCAGTTTACCACCGTTTTTAACACCTTTAGCTAAACCAGTGAGTTCAACAGGGATATCAACAGTAACTGCTCTTCCGGGAATCAGCTCTAAGAAATCGATGTGTGTTATTCTGTCTGTAACTGGGTGAAATTGCACTTCGCGAATTACTGCTTCGTATTCTTTTCCTTCAACTTCAATTATTGTTTTAAAGAAATCGGGCGTGTAAATCAATTTTGTGAAATCATTGTATGGAGCGTGAAAATTGATGTTTTTATCTCCACCATATAAATTGCAAGGAACAAAGCCATCAGCTCTGAGTTTGGAAGTCGCTTTTTTTCCAATATCTGTTCTTAATGTTCCTTTCAGGTTAATTGTATTCATCGTATTGCTATTTAAAATTGAGAGTCTATAAAAAGTGAAGTAATGGATTTATGATCGTGTGCATTTCTCATTGCTTTTGCAAACAAGTCACTCACAGAAAGCACTACTATTTTAGAGGTGTCTTTATCTTGTTTCAATGGAATGGTATCGGTAACAACCAACTCTGTTAATTCCGATTCGGCAATACGTTCGTATGCTGGCCCGGAAAGCACTGGATGTGTGCAAAATGCACGGACACTTTTAGCGCCTTTTTCCATTAATATTCTTGCTGCATTGCAAAGTGTACCCGATGTATCTACAATATCGTCTATAATAATTACATCACGTCCTGTAACATCCCCAATGACGATCATGTCAGCAATTTCATTGGCTTTTCTCCTGTATTTATCGCAAATCACCATGTCGGCCCCAAAATGCTGCGCATATGTTCTTGCTCTTTTTGTACTGCCCACATCAGGTGATGCAAAGGTCAGGTTGCTTCTGTCTAAATTCAATGCCTCGATATGCGGTATGAAAATAGCTGAACTTGTAAGGTGATCCACAGGGATATCGAAAAAACCCTGTATCTGCCCGGCATGGAGATCCATGGTCATTATGCGGTTTGCGCCAGCAGCTACTAAAAGATTGGCTACCAATTTTGCGCCAATGGCCACCCTTGGTCTGTCTTTGCGATCTTGCCTGGCCAATCCGTAATATGGGATTACTGCTACTATATAGTCGGCAGATGCTCTTTTCGCACTGTCGATGATCATAAGCAGTTCCATCAAATTATCAGAAGGTGGAAAGGTAGATTGTATGATAAAAAAGAATGAACCTCGAACAGACTCAGATATTACTGCTTGAAATTCTCCATCAGAAAATTTCTGAATGGTTAAATCCCCAAGTTCTTTTCCGTATGCATCTGCTATTCTGTCAGAAAGATATTTAGAGCCACTGCCTGAAAAAATCTTAATGTCCTGGTTCCGATTCATTTCTATTTTAATTTTCTGAAATGGAGCACAAAGATAGAAAATCTTTTCGTAAAATCTATGTTAACAAGATGATGAAATATACTGTTTTAAGAACATTATCCTTATTTTGAGCCCTGAGGAGTATGCTATGAAAAATAAGGAAATGAAATTAATTGAGGAACAGGGTTTTCAATATTATCAAACAGGTAAAGGTCCTGTAATTATATTGATGCATGGATTGTTTGGAGCCTTGAGTAATTTCTATGATTTTATCCGGTATTTTGAAAATAAATTCACTATTTACCTTCCTGTATTACCCGTATACTCGCTGCCCGCTCAAGAGACTTCAATTGATGGAATGGTCAATTATTTGAGCGATTTTATCAATTTTAAAGCATTGAAAGACTTCAGCATTTTGGGCAATTCACTTGGCGGGCATATTGCCTTGCTGTATTGTCTGAAGCATCAAGATCGTGTAAAGTCACTGGTGCTTACAGGCAGTTCCGGGCTTTTTGAAAATGCATTGGGCGATTCTTATCCCAGAAAAAGCGATTATGATTATGTGCGAAAAAAAGCAGCGTATACATTTTACAACCCGGATGTAGCTACAGACGACCTTGTAGATGAAATTTATGAAATTGTGAACGACAAAGAGAAAGCAATGAGAATATTGCATTTGGCGAAATCTGCGTTAAGGCACAACCTTAGTGCTAGTTTATCTGTCTTAACTATACCGGTTTTACTCATTTGGGGTAAAGAGGATCGAATAACACCTCCCAGGGCAGGAGAAGAATTTCACAAGCTGCTCCCGAACTCGGAGTTGTATTATTTGGATAAATGTGGACATGCACCAATGATGGAAAGACCGAAGGAGTTTAACAAGGTAACAGAATCTTTTTTTGACCGTATAAACAGGAAATGACTGCTAAAGAACTCATATCAGGCGTGATACCGCCACTTAAAAATTCCGATTCGGGGCTAAAAGCCATTGAATGGATGCAGGAGTTTAGTGTGCACCACCTGCCTGTAATTGACAAAGGTGAGTTTTTAGGACTGCTTTCAGAAGAAGATATTCTAGATTTAAGTGACCCTAGTGAAGCTATTGGAAAACATAAGTTTTCATTGCACAAACCTTTTGTAAAAGAAGGGGATCATATTTTTGAAGTTATTAAGATTGCAGCTCAATTGCAGCTCAGTATTATACCCGTAATAGATGAGCACAACCACTATCAGGGGGCAATTTCACTTGAAAGTTTGATAAATAGATTGGCAAGCTTTTCCTCAATTGAAGATCCCGGGGGGATTTTAGTTTTGGAGATGAATAAAAATGATTACTCATTGACTGAAATATCGCGAATTGTTGAGTCCAATAATGCACAGATATTGAGCTCTATGATTACTTCTCACAGGGATTCTACTAAAATTGAGGTTACATTAAAGCTCAATGTATCCGATATGAAGCATGTGATTTCTACATTTGAGCGCTTTGAATATAAAGTAACGGCTTCTTTCCAGGAATCGGATTACTTTGAACATCTCAAAGATCATTACGATGCTTTGATGAATTATCTGAATGTCTAATCCCATATCGATTTTATTGCAGCTTAATAATTCAGCTGTTCCAAAACTGATGTTTTTAATAGATTCCTTGATATTGTGTAAATACTATGGATAAAGTGTTATTTTTTGCTTATTTTTCAAAAAAAAACAATTATGAAAGGAAGTATTATTATAGGCGCAGTGGTTGGTGCATTAATCGGTTTTTTTGTGGGATATTTTCTTTTTGCCGAAGACCTGAGTATTTCTCAGGTGATTTTTGGAGCCGATACCGGAGTAGAATTATTCGATAATATTGGTGACAATATCCTTGAAAATGACCGACTTAAAGTTTTGGTCACTACTTTAGTTGGATTAGCAATAGGTGCTTTGGTGCCGGGGTTCTTGAAAAAGTGATCTCCCGATAACGATAATCTAAACCTATTCCTCTTGAAATCCATAAAACGCAATTTGCTGCGTTACATTCCCGTCCGCATGGAGCATCCGGGCGGATGCTTGGTTTATCCCAATAGATCTTCACAAATGCGCCTTGTCTATTACGTTTTAATGAATTCCCCGCCTGTCCGCCCGGCCAAACCATTCGGACGGGCATGAAACATTCGGGCAGGTGAGCTTTTAAATAATTATCGAACTCAGGTTATTATACATTTTTCGCTTTCTTTTTTAGCATATTTGCAGGAATTAAATTATTCTAATGCTAACTGCTATTTACGGCCGGGTTTTAAAAGAACGCCAGATTCCATATGTGCTGGAATTGCTGAATCTTTTAAAAGAAAATGATATTGAAGTTGTGATCTTTGGAGATTTCTTGACACAATTAAATGCTACCGGAAGATTAGAAAATAATGATTACAAGACATTTTCAGCATACAACGATTTAGAAGATAAGGAAGTAGAATACCTGATCAGTTTGGGTGGCGATGGTACATTGCTCGATACATTGCCTTATGTACAAAGTTCTAATATTCCTATTCTTGGCATTAACCTCGGAAGGCTTGGTTTTTTGGCAAGTACAGCAAAAGAGAATATTCGCGCTGCAGTATTTGCACTTAAAAATAAAAGCTATAAGATAGACAAGCGTACGCTTCTTCATCTTGATTCTAATCGAGAACTCTTTGATGGAGTGAATTATGCGCTTAATGAATTTTCTATTCATAAAAACGATACTTCTTCAATGATTACCATTCATACTTATATTAATGGTGAATTGTTGAACTCATACTGGGCAGATGGATTGATTGTTGCTACACCTACCGGCTCTACAGGTTATTCTTTAAGTTGTGGCGGCCCTATTATATTTCCTACTTCAGAAAATTTTGTTATTACACCTATTGCACCACACAATTTGAATGTAAGGCCAATGGTTGTTTCCAGTGATACCGTAATTTCTTTTGAAGTAGAAGGCCGTGCCGATCACTTCCTTTGTACCCTTGATTCTCGTTATGCCAATATTGATTCCTCCATTCAGTTGGCAGTAAAAAAAGAGCATTTTTACATTAACCTCCTCCGTTTGGACGATATTGATTTCCTTTCAACTATCAGAACTAAACTTATGTGGGGCGCTGATCAGCGCAACTAAACGTGTAACAGACTAAGTGTAACCTTTCGTGTTCATTGGCGTATACCACATGACAACGCCAAATTCAATTTGAACAAGAACACTAAAACACTTAGTCATGAAGCGTATTTTTACTTTTTTATTTGTGGGATTGCTTTTCACAACCAGCTCATACGGACAAATCAGTGAGGTAGGAGTAGGTATTGGAGCTACAAATTTTCTCGGTGATCTGGGGAAAAAATCCAGTGGGATGAACCTCTATTTCGGAGATATTGACGGTTCAATTTTTCGCCCTGGCGCAAGTGTTTTTTACAGGACTTCGCTTCATAACTATGTAGCTGTGAAAGTTGCACTTAGTTATGGTCAATTTGCTGGAGATGATCGACTTGCCAGATCACAAGAAATGATGGATGATGACTGGTTTAGAAGTTACAGAAATCTTAGTTTTAAATCACATATTGTAGAGCTTGGTGTTTCAAGCGAAGTGCATATTATGCGATACAGACCGGGAAGTTTGAAAGATCGAATGACCCCTTATGTTGTTGGGGGTATAAATGCATTGTATTTTAACCCCAAGGCTGAATACAACGGAGAATGGGTAGGCCTTAGAAATCTAGGGACTGAAGGTCAGGGAATGCCCGGTTATGGTAAGAAGTACTCATTAATACAACCCACTATTACAGTAGGGATAGGGTTTAAATACAATATCAATAAATACATTGCCCTGGGAGTTGAATTTGGACACAGAATCACTTTCACCGATTATTTGGATGATGTAAGTACTGTTTACCCAAGTGAAGATGATATATATGCCTATTACGGCATCGAAAGGGCAGATTTGGTACAAGGACTTTCTGTAAGATCCGGAGAAAATGACCCTGAAGGGGAGTTCTCTTATATTACTGAAGAAGGTCAATATCGAGGAAATCCAAATGGTAATGATGCTTATTTGATGAGTATGCTTACAGTGACATACCGATTTAGCAAAAATGATGTGGATAAATTATATGGCAATCCTTTTAATAAAAAGAAAAGACTCAAAAGAATGAGCAATTACCGCAGGATGGCTCGTTAGAATAAAAAATGCCGATTGACGTTATAAAAGCCCGAATTTCTTAAATTTGGGCTTTATTTTTTATTATGAGTCCTGTAAAGCATTGGCTTTCTTTTATCGTTTTGTGTTTAAGCATTGGAAATTTGTCCGCTCAAGGTTTGTCAATTGGAGTGTGGGTAGGTATTTCCAATTATTTCGGGGATTTAAATACTACGGCCAATTTTGAATATGCCGGCCCTGGAACCGGTATTTTTTTGCGCAAAGCATTCAATACGCGTTTTGCTTATAAAGGCAGTATTAATTATGGAAAAATAGCCTTTAGTGACGAAGCCAATGACAATGTTTATCAAAAAACAAGAAATCTCAGCTTTGAATCGCCTATTATTGAATTCAGCAATGAACTGGAGTTTAACTTCTTTAAATTTGATGTTAAAGAGGAAAAACACAACTTCACTCCTTATTTACTGATCGGGTTTTCAGTTTTCTATTTCAACCCCACTACAGAACTTGATGGCATGCAGGTAAGGCTTCAGGAATACGCTACCGAAGGACAGGGCACTGAAGACAGCGAAAAAAGAAAATACACGCGCGCGAGCTTTGCTGTACCTATGGGCTTTGGGTTTAAATACAGTTTTGACCCTCGATGGACTTTGGGCTTAGAGGGAGGAATAAGAAAAACTTTTACCGATTATTTAGACGATATAAGTGGAACTTACCCAGAATTTGTCAACAATACACCTGATAATAGTTTGGGAGAGCGGCTTTCTGATCGCTCAAGTGAAGTTAGCGAACCAATTGGTCTTCCCGGTAAGCAAAGAGGTAGCAATAATCGAAAGGATGATTATTTGTTTGTAGGTTTGTCCCTCTCTTATAATATTCTGAAGGTTAGATGCCCGGATCCATCTTCTAAAGGTTTTTGATGGTTTTATAAATTATGGACTTAAAAGCACAAATCGATCTCAATAATTTACCTCGCCACATTGCTATTATAATGGACGGGAATGGACGCTGGGCCAAGCAGCAGGGAAAAATGCGTGTTTTTGGCCACAGAAAAGGGGTGCAAACGGTGCGAGAGATCACTGAGGCTGGTGCTGAGCTGGGTATAAGATACATGACGCTTTATGCCTTTTCTACAGAAAACTGGGCGCGACCAAAAATGGAAGTTACGGCACTGATGGAGTTGTTGGTTAACTCGCTCAGAAAAGAAATGAACCGGCTAATGAAAAATAAAATTCGATTGAGAACGATAGGTGAGATAGACGGACTTCCGGGCAATTGTTATAAAAATTTGCTGGAAGCAATGGAAACCACTAAAGATAATGATCGAATGGATCTTGTTTTGGCACTTAACTATGGATCAAAAGGTGAAATAGTAATGGCTTTTAAAAAAATAGCTGAAGATATAGCAAACGGAATTATCAAAACAGAAGATATTGACGAAAAATTAATTTCGAGCAATCTATACACCAAAGATATTCCAAACCCTGAACTTTTGATAAGAACAAGTGGGGAGCAAAGGTTGAGCAATTTTTTGCTTTGGCAAATGGCTTATGCGGAATTTGTTTTTTCTGAAAAATTTTGGCCTGATTTCACAAAAGAAGACCTTTACAAAACCCTTATTCATTTTCAAAACAGGGAAAGAAGATTTGGTAAAATAAGCGAGCAAATTCAAACTAAATGAAATTGAAGCCCAGGCTTTTAGCAATTATTGTTGTTCTCTTAAGTTCAATAACTCTGATATCTGCACAGGAAGATCAAGACCTAAAGGATACTCCGGTAGAGCCACTGAACTATGCTACTCCCGGTGAGTATAAAATTGGTGGCATAACTGTTTCAGGCACAAAGTATCTGGATCCGGATATTTTGGTAACACTCTCAGGACTCAGTGTCGGACAAACCATACAAATTCCCGGAGATGAAATAGCAAAGGCTATGTCAAATTTGTGGAAACAGGGTTTGTTTACCGATGTACAAATATATCGCACCAAAACTGTTGGGAACACTATGTTTCTCGAAATTGCCCTTCAGGAAAGAGCCCGAATGTCAAGGTTTACACTGGATGGAATTAAAAAAGGAGACGCGGATGATCTTCGCGAAAAGATCAGGCTGATCAAAGGACGTGTAGTTACCGAAAATACCAAGAGCAATACCGTTAATATTATTAAGGATTTCTACAAAGAAAAAGGATTTTACAATACTAAAGTCACTATCTCAGAAATACCTGATACAGTGATGACCAATAGTATATTACTTCAAATTGAAATCAACAAAGGGCAGAAAGTAAAAATAGCTGAGATCAATATTAATGGCAATGAAAAGTATAGTGATATTAAGCTTCACAGAAAAATGAAAGAGACCAAGGAGAAAGCACATTTTGAACCCTGGGAAATCTTTAAAGTAAAAAACATGCGGGAATTTGCCGACAGCAATTTCAATTTCATTGATTGGCTCAGCGGGCTTGCACCTACTAAAATGTATCGTTATACCAGTCAGTATGCCAATTTCAATATTTTCAGTGCATCTAAACTAATTGAAAAGGAATACGAAAACGACAAGCAAAACATCGTTGATTTTTATCACTCCAATGGCTATCGCGATGCCAGAATTCTTCGAGACACATTTTATCTGAAAGATGGCAATATCTATATTGATATAGATCTATTCGAAGGTCATGAGTATTACTTCAGGCACATTACATGGAAGGGCAATACAATCTACAGTGATGATAAACTGGCTCAAATACTCGACATTAAAAAAGGAACCATATATGACAGAACCTTGCTGGATGAGCGGCTCTTTATGAGCCAAACCGGTATGGATGTCAGCTCACTTTATATGGATGATGGATATCTCTTTTTCCAGGTAACCCCGGTAGAAGTTGCAGTTGAAGAGGATTCGATTGATGTTGAGATAAGGATTTATGAAGGTCCCCAGGCAACAATCGATGAAGTGAGGATATATGGGAATACCAAGACCAATGAAAAAGTAGTGAGAAGAGAGTTGAGAACATTGCCGGGTAATAAATTCAGCCGATCGGATTTGATTCGTTCACAAAGAGAAATTGCTCAACTTGGTTATTTTGATCCGGAACAAATGGATGTGCGCCCAATTCCAAATCCAGAGGAAGGTACGGTTGATATTGAATACCACGTTGTAGAAAAACCATCGGATCAGCTGGAGCTTTCTGCAGGTTGGGGCGGTAGAGGCCGAGGTGTTGTAGGTACTGTAGGTATTTCCTTTACCAATTTCTCCATTCAGAATTTGTTTGACAAAGGCTCCTGGTCTCCACTGCCATCAGGAGATGGACAAAAACTATCCTTGCGTGTACAAACCAACGGAAAAATTTATCAGTCCTACAACCTTTCATTTACCGAGCCCTGGATTGGAGGTAAAAAACCAAACTCATTTACAGTAAGCTATTTTCACTCTCGTTTTGCTGATTTTAATTTTGCTACAAGAGAAGTCAGAGGACGAATGATAAACAATTCCACTTCTGTAGGAATTGGCACAAGATTGAAATGGCCCGATGATTTCTTTGTTTTCCAAACGTCTTTGAATTTCCAAACTTATAAATTAGACAACTGGACATCCTCCAATTTCATTATTACAGATGGTGTATCCAATAATTTCAATATTAATTTCACGCTCTCCAGAAGTTCTGTCGATGCCCCTCATTTCCCCAAAAGAGGCTCAAATTTTTCACTTTCATTGGCTATGACACCACCTTATTCATCTTTTAGCAATAAGGATTATGCTACAATGGAAAATAATGATAAGTACCGCTACATAGAATACCACAAATGGAAAGTCAAAGCCGAATGGTTTTTAAATATTAAGGGCAACCTAGTATTGAGAACTGCAGCCAAACTTGGATTCATGGGCTATTACAATCAGGACATTGGCCACTCCCCATTTGAGCGCTTTGAATTGGGTGGAGACGGATTGTCAAATTTCCAGTTCTTTGGTCGTGATATTATCTCAATGAGGGGTTATGAAGTAGGAACCCCAAGTGAAGGTTCTCCATTCTATAATAAGTTTACAACTGAATTGCGTTATGCATTTTCTACCAATCCTTCCTCTACCATTTATGCACACGCATTTTTTGAAGCAGGAAATTACTGGAACAGCATAAAAAAATACAACCCATTTGATCAGGCACGCTCTGTGGGACTGGGTGTCCGTATATTTTTACCAATGTTCGGACTCCTAGGTTTCGATTATGGCATTGGATTTGATAAGGAGATGTTTGAAAACGTAGTTATAGAAAAACCAACAAGCTTTGGGGATTTTCTGGGCAAATACGGTAAATTTACCATTGTGCTCGGTTTTGAACCAGAGTAGTTTAAAAAACAATCTTATGAAAAAATCAACTCTAATTGTCACTGCTTTTATCATGCTTAGTTTCAGCCAGGCTTTTGCCCAGCGCTTTGCATATGTCGATACCGACTATATTTTGGAAAGAATACCGGATTATCAAAAAGCCCAGGAAAAATTAGATGAACTGGCTGGTGAATGGCGCGATGAAATTGATCAGCGCTACCGCGAAATTGACAAAATGTACAAATCCTACCAGGCAGAACAAGTACTGCTGACAGAACAACAAAAAGTACAGCGCCAAAATGCCATTGAGGAAAAAGAACGCCAGGTTAAAGAATACCAAAAACAAAAATTTGGCTATGAAGGGGAGCTGTTTCAAAAAAGACAAGAACTGACCAAACCCTTGCAAGACAATATTTACAATGAAATCCAAAAAATTTCAAAAGCGAAAAGCTACGATGTAATATTTGACCGTTCTGCCGTAACTATGCTTTATTACAATCAAAAGCTCGACCTGAGTGATGAAATTTTAAAAGCTATGGGCTATGCGGCCATTAAAACACAGGAAGAAAAATAATTTCATAATTAAACTATATTTGTGCCTCAAAATAAAAGGCTTTTTATAACACTATTACTCATTTAATAATTGTAAATCATTAAAAAATCAAAGAAAAATGATCAAATCAATAAGTAAAACACTGCTTCTAACATTTGCATTACTGACATTAAGCCTAAGTCTAAGCGCCCAAGGAACTAACGTAAAAATGGGACATGTGAATTTCCAGACCCTATTAGCTGATTTACCCTCTTATGCCGCTGCCGAAAAACAACTGCAAAAGTTTGCCCAGGAATTGCAAACTTATCTTGGCAACCTGAACAGCGAATACGAATCGAAGGTTAAGCAGTACTATGAAGAAGAAGCTGATATGCTGCCGAGTATAAAAGAAACCAGGCAAAAGGAAATCGTTGACTTGGAACAGCGCATTCAAAAACTGCAGGGAAGTTCTGAACAGCAATTGATGGAAAAACAAAATGAACTTTTGGCGCCACTCGAGGAACAAATCATGACTGCTGTAAATGAAGTTGCTGCCGAAAAAGGTTATGCTTACGTATTTGATTCCAGCCCGGGACAATCAATAATTGTTGCGCCAGAATCTGATAATATTACACCTTTGGTAAGGGCGAAAATCAACTAATTCACCTTGCTTAAAAATAACTTTCCGCTTGGCATTTTCGACTCCGGTATTGGAGGCTTGACCATTGCCGATGCTATTATAAAATGTCTTCCTCATGAAGACATTTTGTATTTTGGTGATACGGCACATCTTCCCTACGGGGACAAATCACCCGAGTTGGTAAGGAAATATGCTGCACAGATCACTGAATTTTTATTAGAACATAATTGTAAAATGCTGGTAATAGCTTGTAATACAGCTTCGGCATTTGCCTATGATTTTCTGCAGGAAAATTATGGCCAGCGTATTAAAATCATTAATGTAGTAGAGCCACTGGTAGAAAACTTAGAGGCAGACCGCAGCTTGTCAAAAATCGCGATTATCGGAACGCGAGGCACTATTGCTTCAGGAGTTTACCCAAAGAAAATTAAAGCAGTCATTCCCAATGTAGAAGTAGTATGTAAGGAAACACCGCTTTTAGCACCTATGATCGAGGCAGGTTTTTTTCACGACAAGATCAGCCAGGAAATTATTGAGGCTTATTTGAGCGACCAGCAGTTTAAGAATATTGATGCTATTGTACTGGCTTGCACCCATTATCCTTTGATAAAAAAGGAAATACAAGTATTTTTTGGAGAAAAAGTAAAGGTTTTTGATTCTACAGATTTCACACAAAAAGCAGTGAAAAATGTGCTGGAAAAAGAACAATTGCTCAATAATCAGAAAAAGAAAGGGCAACACCGATTTTTCCTTTCAGACAATACTGCTTCATTTAGAGCTACTGCAAAGATTTTGTTTGGTTCTGAAATAGAAAGTGAGTTTTATGCGTTAAGCAAATGATAAAAATCAAAGAATAAGATGTTTATGAAAAAACTATACCTCAGCATTTGTTTTGTCAGCTTGGTTTTGATGGCAAATGCACAAATTGATTTTTTTGAAGGGACCTACCAGGAGGCGCTTGAAAAAGCAAAGTCTGAAAATAAACCTGTATTTGTTGATGCTTATGCCGTTTGGTGTGGGCCCTGCAAATGGATGGATGCCAACACTTTTAAGGATGCCGATGTAGCAGCGTTTTACAATGCAAATTTCATCAACCTTAAGTTGGATGCAGAAAAAGGCAATGGCCGTGAATTTGCAGGAAAATACAGAGTTACAGCCTATCCCACTTTCTTTTTCCTGAGGGCCGATGGCAGTGTGGTAAAAAAAGTAATGGGTGCCTATCCGCCAGATATGTTTTTGAGCGAAGGCCGTTCGGCTTTAGAGTCTTTTAAAGACTGAACCTATTTTTTTGTAGAAGTAATTCACCGGGATTTTATAGGGCAGCTTGTAATTTTCTGCTGCTTCAAGTGCAGTTTCCAGCATGAATTTATCCTGTTCAATACTGTAAAACCACCCCTTTTCTTTTAGGCTGTGCGCCAGGTATTCCTGCTCGCTTTGTCCAGGTGTGGGAATTAAAATTGCTGATTTCCCAAGTCCTGCCAGTTCCATTATTGTGGAATAGCCAGAGCGACAGATGATTTTCTCAGAACTTTGAATGGCATCCAATAATTCATCGCCATTCAAATAGCTGATTTGGTCAATATTGTCGGTAAATGGTGCTTTAGAAAAGAGTTCGGTCTTGCCTTGTACACACAGTGTTGTATAACCCATGCCACGAATTTGTTCCAAAAGCATTTCCTCAAGAAAGCTGCGCTGTGGTTCAGGTCCTGAAAGCAACAACAGCAAATCGTATTTTTTTCGCTTCTTGCCTTTGGATTCTATATTCCAAAATCTGCTCAATGGACCAATGTACCTTTTCTTAAGCGGCAGATGTCCCAGTGAAAGTTTGCCTGAAAGGTTGTGTTTGTCTTTGCTGTCGGGAATCCATATTTCATCAAAATATTTGAGGTATTTGTTTTTATACCACCTATTCACAAAATATTGTAAGAGCCCAAATTTTCCTGGCGTAAGAATAGTAGCCTGATGGCTCAGGAAAATATTTTTAGCGCCCTCACTGTGCAATCCATAGCGGTTGTCTGATATTATCAGGTCGTAGTTTTCACTGTGCTGCTTCAGGCGCATCCATTTTTCTTCCTGTTTGATTGTTTTGAGGAAATGCGGGGTTTGGCGCAGCATATCCCCCAAAAGGCCTTTTTTGCCTTTGTATTCCGGGGCGTAGTCCGGCAGGCGGAAAAATTGCACATTTTTATCCGGGTGGATTTCCTTGCTTAAAAGATCAAAAGCCCTGCCGGAAGAGCCGATGTGCAGCTCATTGCCTTTTTTCAAAAGATACCTTATTATGGGGATGCTTCTGCTTGCATGTCCCAGCCCCCAATCGAGAATTCCGTAAAATATTTTATATTGTTTGGCCAATAAAAAAGGGTTTTATTTTGTTAGTAAAATCAGAATATTTATAAAAATCAAGATTATGTTTGAAAAAAAACAATACCATTTGCTGGTTTTTAGTACACTTATGCTTATTTTATCAGCCTGTTCGGCATCTAAGTGCGATTGCCCAAAAGTACAGCTTGAAAATAAAAACTCACAGGAGATGCGCTGTTGATTCTTCAACAATTTGCAATTTCCATTTGTAGTTTAATCATAGTTACTTTACAAAGCAAAAAATAAAACGTTATGGAATCCAAAAAACTGGAGAAAGCATTAAATCAACAAATAAAATTGGAAGCTTCTGCTTCTTACTCATATCTTGCCAAAGCATCGTGGTGCGAGCAAAGAGGATTGAACGGATGTGCTAAATTTTTCTATGCGCATTCTGAGGAAGAAAGGCAGCACATGCTCAAAGTGTTCAAATATCTGAATGACATTGGCGGGCATTCTGTTGTACCGGCACTTGATCAACCCAAGCAGGATTTTAAGAATATCAAAGAGGTTGTTGAGCATTCATTGAAAGAAGAACAGGAGGTTACCCAAGCTGTGCATGATCTTTCAGAACTGTCCAGCAAGGAAAAAGCCTATGGCACCTATAATTTTGTGCAGTTTTATGTGGATGAACAAAGGGAAGAAGAAATCCTCTTTGCCAATATCCTTGAAAAAATAGAACTGATAGGTCTTGATGGAATGGGCGCTTATTATATCGATAAGGAATTGGAAGAGTTGATTGGATAGTATTAACCTTAGTTTGATAATTATCTAAGAGCTCTGAGCAATAAATAATTTCCGAACTCAAGTTATTATTTAGCGATTTTATCGCTCAGCTTTTTTCCCTTGAAAGAATGGTATTCTGTTTCCATCCAACTTAGTTTCTTTGTAGAAGGGTCGTAAATCCTGCATTTGTCAATGGGATTCATATACAGGTGCAGGGTCATTGCCCGGCCTTCGCTGATGTTTTTTAGGGAGTGTAGTCCCATATCATCGTTCATGTACGAAAGTTTGCTCTCGCGGAGCAAAACCCTTTGTTTGTTATTCAATTGAATGGCAGGTTCTTCTTCCAGGTCGTACCTGAATTCCTCGATCAGACCCTGGACGAGATATACCCAACATTCCTGCCCTCCATGTCCGTGAATGGGTGTTTCCTGTCCCGGTTCCCAGCATAGCAGCAGCAATTCATAATCATCGCTGCGGGCCAGGCAATTGCGAGTATAAAATTCTTTTGACCAAAATGCATAGGGCAAAAGATCTTCTGCATTGAGCTCCATATCCTTTGCAATATCCACATAATCGCTGCCGGAGCATTGTGGCAGAACTTCAAGTAATTGATCGAGTGATTGTATCTTTTCTGAAACCATAAAGGGAATGTACTAAAAAAATGTTGTTTCTAAAATTTTGATTGATTTCTTCCTACATATTGAACAGCTGTAAACAAAAAGTGTTGAGCCTGAATATGCTCGTTAGTGCAATGCCGAAACTTCTTTTACCATCTTCTCGATGCCCTCTTGGAAATTTGTTATTTTAGTAAGCAGGCCTATAAAAATGAACAGCAATGTACCGTTTGGATCGCACATCTTTTTCAATCAAAACCTTCAGGGAGGCAGACCAAAACAGGGAGTACTGGTTGAAAAAACCACCAAGTGAAAGATTTAGGGCTGCCTGGTACCTGATTTGTTCTGCCTACAATATTGACCCTGAAAACCCTCCTAAAATGGATAGGCAAAAATTCTCAATGAGAAAGCATGGGTAATATTTTCAACGATGATTTCAGGGATTTTATCAATGCCTTAGAGCAAGCAGAAGTAGAATATATACTAATTGGTGGTTATGCAGTTATTTTTCACGGATACAACAGGACAACGGGTGATCTGGGTATTTGGGTAAACCCAACTGCTGAAAATTACCAAAGCTTGAAAAAGGCATTCTCTATATTTGGAATGAGCCTTTTTAATATGACAGAAGAAAACTTTTTGGACACTAATAGAAATGAGGTGTTTTCATTTGGTAAACCGCCTGTTTGTATTGATATACTGACTTCAGTGAAGGGTTTGGAATTTGATAAAGTATATAAAAATGCAAAATCAACAAAATTTGACGAGTTAAAGCTTCGAATAATTGATATCAATGATTTGATAATTGCCAAAAAAGCCGCTGATAGAAACAAGGATAAGGATGACCTGGATCATTTGGTTTAATTATTTGTCGCAAATGCCTACCTAGTGTTAAGTTAAGTATAATATGACGTATTTATTTTGTACCTTTGAAAGAAAC